>NZ_CAJMXG010000023.1:0-23198 GCF_905219725.1 Oscillibacter sp. CU971 | reverse complement strand
ACGATGCTGCCGCCCCGCATCATCCGTCCAGCCCGCTCCAGGCAGCGGTTGATTGCGTCAAAAAACAGCTTGCCGATGCCCTTCTCCTCCAACAGATGCCGAAAGTGCAGCAGGGTTGTGGCGTCCGGGACATCCTGCTCGAAAAAGTTGATCCCCATAAATTTGCGCATGGCATAGCTGTCATAAATTGCGTCCTCTGCTCCTTCATCGGATAAGCTGAACCAGCATTGCAGCAGATACATCCGCTGCTATCATTTCGGGGGATTAAATCAGCGTTTCCTTAAGGGGAATTGGCGCCGCCGCAAAGGCCGCGGTGGGTTCTCTGCTCCGGGGAAATTTTTTTAGGAAAAAGATTGTTAAAAAAATTGACAAGTTACCAATTATGAGCTAAACTATAACTGTTATGACAAATTCTGATTGGGAGTGAGGGCTTTGAAGAAAGAAAACGTCTCCGACGCCGTTATCCGGCGGCTGCCCCGTTACTACCGGCAATTGACCGAACTCTGCGCCAAAGGCGTGGTGCGCATCTCCTCCCATTCTCTGGGGCAGGAGATGAACATCACCGCCTCCCAGATTCGCCAGGACCTGAGCTGCTTCGGGGAGTTCGGACAGCAGGGTTACGGCTACAATGTGGAGGAGCTTCACACGGAAATCGGCCGGATTCTGGGTGTGGACAACAATCACCATCTGGTCATGATCGGCGTGGGTAATCTGGGCCACGCGCTTTTGCAGAATTTCCCCTTTGCCCAGACCGGCTTTACGGTGGACGCCGCTTTCGACGTTTCGCCCGCTGTCACCGGCACCCGGGTCAACGGCGTCCCGATCTATTCCATGGACGAGGTGGACGATTTCATCCGTTCCCACAGTGTGGACGTGGTGGTGCTGACGATTCCCCAGTCCATCGCCCAGGAAACGGCGGACCGGCTTGTTGCGCTGGGAGTCCGGGGCTTCTGGAATTTTACCAACGTGGAAATTATCTGCGGCCAGCCCGACGTGAAGATCGAGAACATTCACTTTGCCGACAGCCTGCTGACCCTGAGCTACCGCATTGCCAACCGTTGACAAAGGAGAAAGGAACCCTCATGCGGAAAAAACTGCTCGTCCTGGTCCCGCTGTGCCTGCTGGCTGCCGCCGTTTGGGCCGCCGCTGCCGGGGACGCTGGGGACCCGCTGGCCTCCTTGTCGTATCTGAATGGAGCTTTTACCAATAAGGTGGACGCCGCCGTGGACGCCCGGCTGGAAAACAGCGGAGCGCTTTCCGGGGGGGACGGGGGGATTTCCTCCGCGCCCATTGGGGCGGCCGCCGCTTGGACGGAGCGCCGCGTGAAACAGGAGGATGTTTTACAGGCTGTTACCGGCGACGGCATGCTGCTTCTGGCGGGAAGCGGGAAGGTCGGCTATTCTTCCGGAGCGGTGGTGGATGTGACGGACGGGACGGTACTCCCCAGCGGGGGAAGCCTGGCGCTCCGGCACCGCTACCTGGTGGCGGAGGACACCGCCGCTGATTTTACCATTACCAGCAAGACCGCCGTGGTGGACTGGCAGGGGACTTGCACCTTCTACGACTCCACCTCTACGGATTACAACGCCATGGCCGCCGCCCTGAAGGCCATGCACCTCTTCCAGGGCAGCTACACCGGCTACGGCCAGGGCTTTGACCTGGAAGCGGCCCCCACCCGACTTCAAGCGCTGATCATGTTCATCCGGGTGCTGGGGGAGGAGAGCGAGGCCCTGGCCTGGAACGGGACTTGTCCCTTTAACGATGTGCAGCCCGGGACCAACGGGGCTAAATATGTGGGCTATGCCTTTGAAAAAGGCTATACCAACGGCTACAGCGCCATGGAGTTCCGCCCCTCCGGCCCGGTGAACGCCCGGCAGTATACGGAGTTCGTCCTCCGGGCCCTGGNCTACAGTTCCGCCGCCAACACGGATCTCTCCGACGCGCTGGCCCGGGCTCAGAGCGCGGGCCTTCTGACGGAGGGGGAGGCGGCCATGCTCCAGCGGGACCCCTTCCTGCGGGCGGAGCTGGTGTACGTCTCCTATTACGCGCTGGAGGTTCCGATAGCCGGTACGGGCCTGACGCTGGCCCAGCGGCTGATGGACAAGGGGGTCTTTACTCAGTTTGAGCGGGACGCCGCGCCGCCGGTGCTGAACTGGCGCTTGTAGTAATGTAGTAATATGTGTGCGCCGCCCTCGGGAGGGTCTTCCCGGGGGCGGCGTTAGTCACCTCCAAGGGCGGGGGGCATATGATGAACTGGGACCGCTCTGATTCGGTCTACATCTCTCAGGAGGTTTCATTATGTGCAATAACGGCTTTGGCGGCGGAAACTGCTGCTGGATCATCATCCTGCTGATCATCGTCTGGTGCTGCTGCGGAAACAACAGCTGGGGCGGAAGCACCGACGGCTGTNGATGCGGCTGCGGGTGCAGCTGCGGCGGCTGCAACTGTGGCGGATGCAACTGCGGTGGCTGCAACTGCGGCTGCAACAACTGCAACCCCGCTCCCTGCTGCTGACCTGCTTTTCTCGAGAGAAAAGTAGGCAAAAGAGCGTTCGCGCGCTCTGATAGCCTGGTGATAGACTAGGCTGGAGCGACGGCAANCGGATGGCTGCCGTGNNGGTACTTTTTTACNAATGACATAACTAAAGCCCCGGGCCCAACAGGGTCCGGGGCTCTTTTCAGGGTTCCTTGGGATTTTTGAGAAGCGCTTTCGTCAGCTTAGCCCCGGCCCAGCCCACGGCGGCGCCCAGCAGGATGCCGCCCAGGACGTCGGTGGGCCAGTGGACGTAGAGATACAGCCGGGAGAAGGCTGTCACGGCGGCCAGGGCCAGGGCCGGACGCCACAACGGGCTGCCGGAAAACCGCAAGGCAAAGACCATGGCGAACGCCGCCGCCGTGTGGCCGGAGGGGAAGGAGGCGTCCCCCGGCGGGGGGACCAGCAGCGGGAAGTCCGGGCGGAAGGCAAAGGGCCGGACCCGGCCGATCAGGGGCTTTAAAAGGATGTTGCACGCAATCAGATCCAGGGTCAGGGCACAGGCGGCGGAGAGGCCGTATGCCCGCTGCCGCCGCAGGAGGAGCAGCACGGCGGCGAGGAGAATCCAGATTTCCCCATGGTTGGACAGGCCGCTGACAAAGGGCATCAGCCAATCCAGGAAGCCGCAGCGGAGATGAAGCTGTATCCAGTCCAGGATTGTCAATTCCAGTTCCATAGAGTCCTCCTTATGCAATGCGGGCGGGGCCGCGGCGTCATGCCGCGGCCCCCGTTTGGCTTGCTGCGAAGAATGATTATTCCAGGACCGCGCCCCGGGCGGCGCTGGTCACCAGCTTGGCGTACCGGGCGGCGTAGCCGGTTTTGATTTTGGGCTCCGGGCAGACCCACTTAGCCTTCCGGACCGCCAGAACGGCCTCGTCCACCTCCAGGGAGATGGAGCATTTGGTGATGTCGATGGCGATGGTGTCCCCGTCCTCCACAAAGGCGATGGGGCCGCCCTGGGCCGCCTCGGGGCAGACGTGGCCGATGGAGGCCCCCCGGGTCGCGCCGGAGAAGCGGCCGTCGGTGATGAGGGCCACGTCCTTGTCCAGGCCCATGCCCGCGATGGCGGAGGTGGGATTCAGCATCTCCCGCATGCCGGGACCGCCCTTGGGGCCCTCGTAGCGGATGACCACCACGTCCCCGGCCACGATTTTTCCGGCGTAGATGGCGGCGATGGCGTCCTCCTCGCAGTCAAAGACCCGGGCGGGGCCGGTGTGGGTCATCATTTCGGGAGCCACGGCGGAGCGCTTCACCACGCAGCCCTCCGGGGCCAGGTNGCCCTCCAGCACGGCGATGCCGCCGTCCTGGGAGTAGGGGCTTTCAATGGGGCGGATGAGCTCCGGGTTCCGGTTTTCCACCCCCTCCAGATTCTCGGCGATGGTCTTTCCGGTGCAGGTGATCAGGGAGGTATCCAGAAGGTTCTTTTTCGTCAGCTCCTTCATGACGGCGTAGACGCCGCCCGCGCCCTCCAGGTCCTCCATGTAGGTATCCCCGGCGGGGGCCAGGTGGCAGAGGTTGGGGGTCCGGCTGGAAATCTCATTGGACATGTCCAAGTCCAGCGCAATGCCGCACTCATGGGCGATGGCGGGGAGGTGGAGCATGGTGTTGGTGGAGCAGCCCAGGGCCATGTCCACGGTTTCGGCGTTGTGGAAGGCCGCTTCGGTCATGATATCTCGGGGACGGATGTTCTTTTCCACCAGCTCCATGATCTTCATGCCCGTGTGCTTGGCCAGCCGCAGCCGGGCGGACCAGACGNCGGGGATGGTGCCGTTGCCCCGGAGGGCCATGCCGATGGCCTCCGTCAGGCAGTTCATGGAGTTGGCGGTGTACATGCCGGAGCAGGAGCCGCAGGTGGGGCAGGCGTTGTTCTCATAGTCCTCCACACCCTCCTGGTCCAGCTTCCCGGCGTAGTAGCTGCCCACAGCCTCAAACATGTGGCTCAGGCAGGTGCGCCGCCCGTCGTTCAGCCGTCCCGCCAGCATGGGGCCGCCGGAGACAAAAACGGCGGGAATGTTCAGCCGGGCGGCGGCCATGAGGAGGCCGGGGACGTTCTTGTCGCAGTTGGGGATCATGACCAGCCCGTCAAACTGGTGGGCGATGGCCATGGCCTCGGTGGAGTCGGCGATGAGATCCCGGGTGATGAGGGAATACTTCATGCCCACATGGCCCATGGCGATGCCGTCGCACACGGCGATGGCGGGAAACTCCACGGGGGTGCCCCCGGCGGCCCGGACGCCGGCCTTCACGGCCTCGGCGATTTTGTCCAGGTTCATGTGGCCGGGAACAATCTCGTTATAGGAGCAGACCACGCCGNTGAGCGGGCGCTCCAGCTCCTCTTTGGTGTAACCCAGGGCGTAGAACAGTGAGCGGTTGGGGGCCCGTTCGATGCCCTGGGTGACGTTGCGGCTGCGTTCTTTCATATGAATTTGCCTCCTATGTGTCCGGGCAGGGCCCGGGAAAATCGGTTTCAGTACCGGATTTTTATCATAATATAGAATCCCGCCCCTGTCAAGACGGGAGAACGCTCCACCGGCAAAGCCGGTGGAGCGTTTAGAAAGAAGGCGCGGATCGTTAAATCGTGTTCAGGAAGCGGAGGAAGGCCTCTTTGCCCTCCGCTGTCCGCTTGTAGACCCCGGCGTGCTCCAGCACCTGGGCGAAAACCAGGCCGGTTTCCTTCTGGACGATTTCCAGGGCGTTTTCGGATGTAAAGGTATAATTGGGAGCAAAGGCCTCCGCCCAGCCGGCGTGTTTGGCGGTTCTCTCATNCGCACGGAGGTCCCGGCCATGGACGAGGCCGTCCGCCACCGCCGCCAGCTCCTCCTTCAGCCGGGCGGGGAGCACCGCCAGGCCCATGACCTCAATGAGGCCGATGTTCTCTTTTTTAATGTGGTGAAGCTCGTCGTGGGGGTGATAGAGGCCCAGGGGGTACTGCTCGGTGGTCAGGTTGTTCCGCAGCACCAGGTCCAGCTCGAACTTTTCTCCCCGCCGCCGGGCGATGGGCGTGATGGTGTTGTGGGGCACGCCGTCCGTCTCGGCGAGGATGACCGCCGCCTCGTCGGTGTAGGCCCGCCACTTGCCCAGGATCTTGTCCGCCAGGGCGATAAGCCTGTCCGGGTCTTCGGAGGAAATTCGAATGACGGACATGGGCCACTTTACGATGCCCGCCTCCACGTCTTCAAAGCCGGGGAAGGTGAAGGAAGTCTCCACAGGGGCCGTCTCCATGGCGAAGGTGTACCGTCCGCCCTGGAAGTGGTCGTGGGCCAGAATGGAGCCGCCCACGATGGGAAGATCCGCGTTGGAGCCCACAAAGTAGTGGGGGAACTGGCGGACGAAATCCAGGAGCTTGCCGAAACAGGCCCGGTCGATCTTCATGGGGGTATGAATCTGATTGAAGCAGATGCAGTGCTCGTTGTAATAGACATAAGGGGAGTACTGCAAAAACCAGGGAGAGCCGTTGATGGTGATGGGGACCACCCGGTGGTTCTGCCTTGCGGGGTGGTTCACCCGGCCCGCGTAGCCCTCGTTTTCCGCGCAGAGCTGGCAGCGGGGGTAGTTGGAGGCGGGGAGGTCCCGGGCGGCGGCGATGGCCTTGGGGTCCTTCTCCGGCTTGGAGAGGTTGATGGTGATGTCCAGGTCCCCGTACTCCGTGGGGGCCTTCCACTGCATGTCCTTGGCGATGCGGTCCCGGCGGATGTAGTTGGTGTTCTGGCTGAATGTGTAATACCAGTCCGTGGCGGCCTTGGGGTCCCGGGCGCACAGGGTCTGGAACATCTCGATCACTTGGGCGGGGCGGGGGGTGAGGCGTCCCATGATTTCCGTGTCGAAGAGATCCTGGTAGACCACGGAGTTTTCCGCCAGCACGCCCCGCGCGTGGGCGTCGTCCAGCAGCTCCTCCAGCACGGGGGCCAGTTCTATGCCGGCTGGGTCCCAGGTATGCTCCGGTTCCGTATAGCTGTCCAGCTTTAACACATCCAGGATGGTGTTGATGGCCCAGGTGCGCTCATATGCGGCGATAAGGCCGGCGTGTTCCGCGTAGTCCGCCANCTTGGCAATCGCTTCGTTTACNATGATTTTGCTTCCTTTCTGCCTTTACAAAAGCCTTTTGTAAACCGTCAGGCCACCACCACGCAGCCGCCCTGGGGCCGGACCCGGAGCACATGGCACATGCCGGGGCCCAGCAGGGCCTCCATGCCGGAACGGAAGGCGTCCAGCTTTTCCAGGGGGACAAAGGCCTGAATCGTCCCGGCGAAGCCGCCGCCGTGGACCCGGATGGACCCGGTTCCCTCCAGCAGCTCCCGGCCGAAGGCCAGGGCCAGGGGGATGGCCTGCTGCCGGGGGTCCGCCGTGGACCAGGTGTTTTGAAGGTGCAGGGAGGAGGACACGCCGGAGGCGTTTACCAGGGCCAGGAAGGCCGCGAAATTCCCCTGCTCCAGGGCGTCCGCCTCCTGGACGGCCCGGCGGTCGTCATCGTAGAAGTGAAGGGCCCGGAGGACGGCCCGGTCGCCGCACTCCCGCCGCAGGGCGGGGATGGCCGCCCGGAAGTCCGCCTCGGGAACCTCCCGGAGGAGCTGCTTNCTGAAATGAACCGCCACGGAGCGCATTTCCCGGGTAATGTTGGAATAGTCCTCCGTCAGGTGCTTGGCGCTGTGGTCGGAGCCGGTGTCCACGATGCAAAGAGCGTGGCCGGAGGCGGCGAAGTCGTAGGAGATGGGCCGGACCACCGGGTCGGCGGGATCGCCGAAGTCGATGGCCACCGCGCCGCCCACGGAGGAGCCCATTTGGTCCATCAAGCCGCTGAGCTTGCCGAAGTGGACGTTTTCGGCGTACTGGCCGATNTTCGCCAGCTCGATGGCGTCCAGCTTCCCTTCGCAGAAAAAGTGGTTGATGATGTTGCCGATGAGGATTTCATAGGCGGCGGAGGAGGAGAGGCCGGAGCCGGAGAGGACGTTGGACACGGCGCAGGCGTCAAAGCCGCCCACCGCATAGCCCCGCTGGGCGATGCCCGCCGCCACGCCCCGGACCAGGGCGGCGGAGGAGTTGGCCTCCTCGGGCCGGGGGCTGAGGTCGCTGAGGTCCACCTCCAGGGTGGGGTAGCCCTCGGACTGGACCCGGATGACGTTTTGCCCGTTGGGGGCGGCGCAGGCCATCATGTCCATGTCCACGCTGGCGCAGAGGACGTGGCCCCGCTGGTGGTCCGTGTGGTTGCCCCCCAGCTCCGTGCGGCCGGGGCCGCTGAAGAGGGCGGCGGCGCCCTTGGGGGCGAAGGCGTCCGCCAGGGCCTGGGTGACGTGCAGGGCCCGGGCCCGGGCCTGGGTCAGCCCCCCGGCGGTGTAAACGGCGGCGAGGGGGGCGTCGCACTGGCCCGCTTCCAGGGCTTGAAGCAGTTGATTGCAGGAATACATCAGGATCGGCCTCCTTTCTTTTTCAGTGTCCAGTATAGTAAATCCGGCGGAGAAATTCAATGCCTACTTTCCCGCTTTGCCCAAAATCCGCAGAAAATTTCCCCGGGCTACCAGCTCCCGCTCCTTCGGGGACATGCCCAGGCGCTCCAGGCAGTCCAAGAAGGCCCCGGCGTGCCCGCAGTCCTCCAGTCCCCGGGCCGCCTCGTTGCCGGGGGAGCCCATGAACTCGCAGAAATCGAAGCCGCAGGCCACATGCTCCACGCNCATGACCTCCGCCATGCGGGCGGCGTGGAGGGCCAGCGTTTCCGCCGTTTGCCGTTCCGGGTCCTGGTGAACGAAGTTTTGGTAGGCGTTCACGCCTACNACGCCGCCGCTGTCCCGGATGGCCCGGAGCTGTTCGTCGGTGAGGTTCCGGGGCACGTCGCAAAGCGCGCGGCAGTTGGAGTGGGAGGCGATGACCGGGCCGCAGGCCAGCCGCAGGACCTCCCGGAATCCGCCCTCGTTCAGATGGGAGACGTCTATAAGAATCCCCAGGTCCTCCATCCGCCGGAGGGCCCGGCGGCCCAGGTCCGTCAGCCCCTTGGCGGGGTCCTGGGCGGCCCCGGCGGCAAAGCGGTTTTCCTCGTTCCAGGTGAGCATCCCCAGCCGGAGGCCCAGGGAGGCCAGCCGGTCCAGCTCCTCCGGGCCCTCCAGCTCCTCCGGGCCCTCCAGGCCCTCCATGCCCTCAATGGCCAGGAAGGCGTACAGCTTTCCCTCCGCCCGGGCGGCCTCCGCCTCCGCCGCGGTGCGGACCACCGCCAGCCAGGGGCACTCGGCGAATTCCGCCTGGGCGCAGGAGAGCATCACCTCCAGCCGGTGGGCGGCGCGCTCCGCCCCGGGAACGCCCTCCCAGAAGGTTTGGCCCTGCCCCCGGCCGTACCAGAGGGCCAGGACCAGGCCCTCGATGCCGCCCCGGCGGAGGCGGTCCAGGTGGCGCCGTTCCAATACACGGGATTCCCCCGCCAGGCGGCGGCGGGTCACGTCGTAGAGAAGATCGGAATGTCCGTCAAAAATCATAGCAACGCTCCTTTCGCCCCGGCAAAAGGGCCGGGGCGCTTTATTTTATTCCAAACGAGGGCGGAGGTGCAAGGGGCTTTTCGGCTTTTTTTCGGAAAATCTCGTCTACCCCCTATGCAAAACCGGAAAAATACGTTAAAATAGTAACCGCTGTAAAACCCAGAAGAACGGCATATTCGGAAAAGGGAGGTCACACGATGACAAAACCTGTATACCGGCGGGTGCTGCTGAAAATCAGCGGCGAGGCCCTGGCCGGAGACAAGCACGCCGGATTGGACTTCCAGATGATTGGCCGGGTCTGCGACGTGGTGAAGGAATGCCTGAACCTGGGCGTTCAGGTGGGCCTGGTGGTGGGCGGCGGCAACTTCTGGCGGGGCGCCAAGGACGGCGGAGGCCGCATGGAGCGGACCCGGGCGGATCACATGGGCATGCTGGCCACTGTGATGAACTGCCTGGCCGTGGCCGACGTCTGCGAGCAAAAGGGCATTCCCGTCCGGGTNCAGACGGNCATCGAGATGCGGCCCATCGCCGAGCCCTACATCCGCTCCCGGGCCATCCGGCATTTGGAAAAGGGGAGGGTGGTGATCTTCGGCTGCGGCACCGGCAACCCCTTCTTTTCCACGGACACCGCCGCCGTNCTCCGGGCCNCCNAAATCGNCGCGGTGGTCATCCTGCTGGCGAAGAACGTGGACGGCGTGTACTCCGCCGACCCGGTGAAGGACCCCGGCGCGGTGAAATACGACACCATCAGCTACGACGACGTGCTGGCCCAGCACCTGATGGTGATGGACACCACGGCCACGTCCCTCTCCATGGACAACCACATTCCCGTGCTGCTCTTCGCCCTGAAAGACCCGGAGAACATCCTCCGGGCCGTCTGCGGCGAGAANGTGGGCACGATTGTAAAAGAANGANCGGAAGCATACGCCGGATNTGAACAATTGAAAGGAGCGTCTCCATTATGTTAAAGGACGAATACAAGGTATACGAGGACAAGATGAAAAAGAGCATCGACTCCGTGGCGGCGGACTTCGCCTCTGTCCGGGCGGGCCGGGCCAACGCCTCCGTGCTGGACCGGATTCTGGTGGACTACTACGGCAGCCCCACCCCCATTCAGCAGATTGCCGCCATCTCCTCCCCGGACGCCCGGACCCTGCTGATCTCCCCCTGGGACGGCTCTGCCCTGAAGCTGATTGAAAAGGCCATTNAGAACTCCGACCTGGGGATCAACCCCCAGAACGACGGCAAGGCCCTGCGCCTGGCCTTCCCCCAGCTTACCGAGGAGCGCCGGAAAGAGCTGGTAAAGCAGATCCGCAAATACGCCGAGAGCGGCAAGGTGGCGGTGCGGAACATCCGCCGGGACGCCATGGACAACTTTAAAAAGCAGGAGAAAAAGTCCGAGATCACCGAGGACGAGCTGAAGCAGGTGGAAAAGGACTTCCAGAAGCTCACCGACGAGAGCTGCAAGAAGCTGGACGAGCTGCTGGCGAAGAAGGAAAAGGAACTGATGGCGGTCTGATGGCGGAAAACAGGAACGAAACGGGGCGGCTGGCGCCGCCCCGCGCTAATGGAGCGGCGCGGGGGGGAACCGGCGGGAATCTGCCAGCCCCGCCCCGCCACATTGCGATCATCATGGACGGCAACGGCCGCTGGGCCACGAGACGGGGCCTTCCCCGGACGGCGGGGCACAAGGCGGGAGCGGAGACTTTCCGGAAAATCGCCACCTACTGCAAGGATATCGGCGTGAAGTACCTGACGGTCTACGCCTTCTCCACGGAGAACTGGAAGCGCTCCGAGACGGAGGTCTCCGCCATCATGGCGCTTTTGAAGAAGTACCTTCTGGAGGCGGTGGACACCATGGAGCGGGACCACATCCGGCTCCACTTNTTCGGGGACATGNCTCCCATCGCCCCNGAGCTNCGGNCCCTNGCCCGGGAGACNGACGAGATTACCGNGCANCTAAGCAAGGACGATTTCCAGGCCAACGTCTGCCTGAACTACGGCGGGCGGGACGAGATTCTCCGGGCGGCCCGGCGCTTTGCCGCCGACTGCGCGGAAGGGAAGCGGAAACCGGAGGAGCTGGACGAGGCGGCCTTTTCCGGCTATCTGGATTCCGCCGGGATTCCGGACCCGGAGCTGATCATCCGGCCCAGCGGGGAGCAGCGGCTGAGCAACTTCCTGCTCTGGCAGTGCGCCTATTCGGAGTTTTACTACACGGACACCCTCTGGCCGGACTTCGGCGAGGCGGNGATAGATAAGGCGATTGCNGCCTATCAGAGCAGGGACCGGAGATTCGGCGNCGTGAAGNAAGGAGAAGGNAGGAAGTCCCATGAAATCAAGAATCCTGGTAGCCGCCGTGGGCATCCCGGCGCTGCTGTATGTGGTCCTGGCTGCGCCGCCTTGGGTGATGATGGCGGCGCTGTGCCTCCTNGCGGGTATCGGCGGTATGGAGCTCCAGCGTTGTGTCGGCGGCGTGAAGCGGAGTGAGCTGGTGAGTGTGAGTACCGTAGCCGCTGCGGTTACGGTGGGATGGATTTATGACCGGGATCACCACCTGTCCGTCATTATCATGCTGGTAGTCCTGCTGGCTTTTTTCAGCGCCATTGAAAAGGGCGGCGAAGTGAAGTTCAGCCAGATTATGGCGGGAACGGGCGGCAGTCTTTTTATCGGCTGGTNCTTCGCGTCCTTCCTCCGGCTGGAGGCTTCCGGCATCCACCGGGCCNNTCTCCTCCTGCCCTTCATTTTGAGCTTTGCCTGCGACACCTTCGCCTTTNTCGCCGGGATCACCCTGGGCAAGCACAAGCTGGCTCCCAAGGTCAGCCCGAAAAAGACCATCGAGGGCTCCGCCGGGGGCCTTCTGGGCAACGTCCTCTGCGGCCTTCTGTTCGTCTGGGTCATGGACCGCTTCTTCGGCGGCTCCGCCATCGGATACGGTCCCATGGCCCTGCTGGCCCTTCTCTGCGGCGTGGTGGCACAGGTCGGGGATTTGAGCTTTTCCCTCATCAAGCGNGAATTTGGGATCAAGGACTACGGGCATTTGTTCCTGGCCCACGGCGGCGTGCTGGACCGGTTTGACAGCGTGCTGTTCGTGGCCCCGGTGTTAGAGANTATTTTCAGCTTTCTGTAATAGAATAGAGATGTAGATATGACAAAGACGATATCAATCTTAGGCTCCACCGGCTCCATCGGGCGGCAGACCCTGGAGGTGGCGGAGCAGCTGGGGCTGACGGTGGCCGCCATCACCGCCCACAACAATGTGGCGCTGGCGGAGGAACAGGCCCGGAAGTTCCGGCCCCGGCAGGTGATCATGACCGACGAGGCGGCGGCAAGGGACTTAAAAGTCCGCCTGGCGGACACGAAGACCCGCGTCCACGGCGGCGTTTCCGCCCTCTCCACGGCGGCGACGCTGCCGGGGGTGGACACGGTGGTCACCGCCGTGGTGGGCATGGTGGGCCTCAAGCCCACCCTCGCCGCCATCCGGGAGGGCAAGCGCATCGCCCTGGCCAANAAAGAGACCCTGGTCTGCGCCGGGGAGCTGGTGATGGAGGCGGCGGAGAGGCGGGGGGCGGAGATCGTCCCCGTGGACTCGGAGCACTCCGCCATTTTCCAGTGCGTCCAGGGCTGCCTGGACCGGGGGGAGATCCGGCAGGTGATTCTGACCTGCTCCGGCGGGCCCTTCTACGGAATGGGCAAGGAGGAAGTGGCGAAGAAGACCCGGGCGGACGCGCTGGTTCACCCCAACTGGAAGATGGGCCCCAAAATCACCGTGGACTGCGCCACGCTGATGAACAAGGGGCTGGAGGTTATCGAGGCCATGCGCCTCTACCGCCTCCCCCTGACGCGGGTGAAGGTGGCCATCCNCCGCCAGAGCATCGTCCACTCCCTGGTGGAGNTCCGGGACGGGGCGNTGCTGGCTCNGNTNGGGACNNCGGACATGNGGCTTCCCATCCGGTATGCCATGACCTACCCCCAGCGGGCGGAGTCGGCGGCGGAGCCGCTGAACCTTTTGAGTTGCCCGCCNCTGACCTTCGAGGAGCCGGACCGGGGGACCTTCCCGTGCCTCCGGCTTGCGGAGGTGGCGGCGGCCAAGGGGGGCACCGCCTGCGCCGTGCTGAACGCCGCCAACGAGGAGGCGGTGCGGCTGTTCCTGGAGGACCNGATCGGCTTCCGGGACATCTTTGACCTCACCGCCCGGGCCATGACGGAGCTGCCCGTGGTGCACAAGCCCAGCCTCCCGGATATTCTGGAGGCGGACGCCGCGGCCCGGCGTGAGGTTTTGAAAAACGTTTCAAGGTAAGGGGCAGTATCTTTATGAGCTTTGTCTATGTTCTGGCAGGTATTTTTATCTTCGGCTTTCTGGTCGCCATTCATGAGCTGGGCCACTTTCTGGCGGCCCGGCTCTGCGGCGTGCGGGTCAACGAGTTTTCCATCGGCATGGGCCCGCTGCTGTGGCGCCGGGAGACGGGAGAGACCCGGTATTCCCTCCGGCTTCTTCCCATCGGCGGCTTCTGCGCCCTGGAGGGGGAGGACGGGGACACCGGGGACGAGCGGAGCTTCACCCGTCAGGGCTTTTGGAAAAAGCTTGTGATTCTGGCCGCCGGGTCCTTTATGAACCTGCTGGCGGGGATCGCCGTGATTGCCTGTATCTTCGCCACGGCTTCCGGTTTTTACGTGGACCAGGTGGCCGGATTCTCCGAGGGGTTCCCCCTGGAAGGGGAGGACGGCCTGATGGAGGGTGATATCTTCTATAAAATCGACGGCTGGCGGACCTACCTCCGGGGAGACGCGTCGCTGCTTCTCCAGTTCAACGACGGNAAGGGCGTCGATGTGGAGGTCATCCGGGACGGGGAGAAGGTGGTTTTGAAGGACCTGCCTTTGTACCGGGGGACCTACGACGGCCAGGAGGGGCGGTTCGGCCTGATGGTGGGGGCCGCCCGGGTTCCGGCGACCTTCTTCAACACAGTGAAATTTATCGGTTACCAGACCCTGGACTTTGTCCAGCAGGTGTGGTTCAGCCTGATTCAGCTGTTCCGGGGCAGCGTGGGCCTCTCGGAGGTCAGCGGCCCGGTGGGCATCGTCTCCACCATGACGGAGGTGGGAAACGCCTCCAAGACGGCTATGGACGCCGTTGAGAACATCGCCTTCTTCGGGGCGCTCATCGCCATCAATCTGGCGGTGATGAATTTGCTGCCCATTCCGGCNCTGGACGGGGGACGCATCNTCTTCCTGGCGGTCGACGCGCTGTCCCTGGGACTGTTCAAGCGGAAGGTGCCGGAGAAGTATCAGGCGGCGATGANCGCGGCGTGNTTNATTTTGCTGATGGGCGTGATGCTGCTGGTGACCTTGAAGGACGTTGGGCAGCTCTTTATGCGGGGAGGTTCCTGATATGATGAAACGCCTGATGGTGGGGAAGGTTCCGGTGGGCGGCGGCGCGCCGGTGTCCATCCAGTCCATGTGCAACACGAAAACCGATGATGTGGCGGCTACCGTGGCCCAGATCAAGTCCCTGGAGGCCGCCGGGTGTGAGATCATCCGGGTGGCCGTTCCCGACCAGGCGGCGGCGGAGGCCGTGGACAAAATCAANGAGCGGATTTCCATTCCCCTGATTGCCGATATTCACTTCAACTATAAACTTGCCCTCGTCTGCGCGGAGCGGGGAATCGACGCCATCCGCATCAACCCCGGCAANANCGGCGGGGAAGAGAAGGTCAAGGCNGTGGCGGACGCCTGCCGCCTCCGGGGCATCCCCATTCGGGTGGGGGTCAACGGCGGCTCTTTGGAGAAGGAGCTCCGGGCCAGGCACGGCGGCGTCACCGCCGGGGCCCTGGTGGAAAGCGCTCTGGGACAGGCCCGGCTGCTGAACCGCTTCGATTTTGACGACATCTGCTTTTCCGTCAAGTGCTCCGACGTGCCGCTGACCATGGCGGCGTACTTAGCCCTCAGTGAACAGACGGACTACCCCCTCCACCTGGGGGTTACCGAGGCGGGCACTCCCTCCATGGGGATGGTGAAGTCCGCCATGGGCATCGGCGGCCTCCTCTGCCTGGGGGTGGGGGACACCATTCGGGTGACCCTGACCGCCGACCCGGTGGAGGAGATTTACGCCGCCAAGAAGATTTTGAAGGCGGCGGGGCTGCGCAAAACCGGCGTGAACCTGATTGCCTGCCCCACCTGCGGCCGGACCCGGATTGACCTGATTCCCATCGCCGAGGAGGTGGAGCGGCGGCTGGCAGACTGCGAAAAGAACATCACCGTGGCGGTGATGGGCTGCGCCGTCAACGGCCCCGGGGAGGCCTCCGCCGCCGACATCGGCATCGCCGGGGGCAAGGGCGAGGGGCTGCTGTTCCGCAAGGGGGAAATTTTGTATAAGGTTCCCCAGGAGCGGCTGGTGGACGCGCTGATGGAGGAGATCGGGAGGCTCTAAGGCCTGAGATTGAAATGCACAAGAGAGGACGCCATGTCGAGAAACATTCCATTTTTTGAATTTTTCGCCGAGCTGTCGGCGTCTCCTGAGCTCCGTCTCCGGCTGACCGGGGCGGAGCTGACCCATGGCCGCATCGACCAGGGGGAGCGGTCCATAGATCTGGATATGACGGTGAAAAGCCCCCTGGACCAGGGGGGCGTGCAAAGCCTGGAGGAGACGCTGCGGGCGGTCTACGGCTTTCAAAAAGTGGCGCTGCACGTCACCTGCGCGGCTCCGCCGCCTCCGGCGCCCAGCCCGGTTTCCCAGAGCGGCGGCGGGGCCAAGGCGGCTCCCAAGAAGAAGCCGGGCAAAATTCTCATGGGCAATCCCGTCAAGGCCCGGCCNGGCCCCATGTCGGCGCTGAACGTGAAGATGGGCACGGCCACGGTCTCCGGAAAGGTCTTCTCCTTCGAGTGCCGGGAGACCCGGCGGCCGGGGCTCTGGCGGCTGAGCTTCGACATGACCGACGGCACCGGCTCCGTCACCGTTCAGAAGAACCTGGGGGCCAGGGAGGCCCAGGCCCTGGAGGGGGCGGTGAAGCCGGGCATGTGGCTGGTGGTCCAGGGGAAGATGGAACCCACCTGGNNCGGCAAGGACATCCAGCTCAACCCCCAGCACATCAACGTGACGGACNACGAGGAACGGATGGACACCGCCCCGGTGAAGCGGGTGGAGCTCCACCTCCACACCCGGATGAGCAACATGGACGCCCTCACCGACACCAAGGAGGTCATTCAGGAGGCCATCCGCTGGGGCCATCCCGCCATTGCCATCACGGACCACGGCGTGGCCCAGTCCTTCCCGGAGGCGTGGCACGCCGCCGGGGATAAAATCAAGGTCCTCTATGGCGTGGAGGGCTATTTCATCAACAACGTGGANGACCNCATCGNNGTNCACGGCCCCCAGGACATTCCCCTGGACGGGGAAATCGTCTGCTTCGACATCGAGACTACAGGCCTCCGGGTGGACCGGGAGGCCATTACGGAGATCGGCGCGGTGGTGCTGCGGGACGGCGAGATCGCCGAGCGGTTCCAGACCTTCGTGAACCCGGGAAGGCGGCTGACGCCGGAGATCATCGGCCTCACGGGCATCACCGACGAGATGCTCAAGGACGCACCCAAGCCCGCCCAGGCTCTGGCGGATTTCCTGAAATTTGTAAACGGGCGGCCCCTGGCGGCCCACAACGCGGAGTTTGACATCGGCTTCATCCGCAAGGGCTGCGCCGAGGCGGGCCTGGATTTCCATCCCACCTATATCGACTCCCTGATTCTGGCCCAGAACCTGCTGCCGGGCCTGGGAAAGTACAAGCTGGACATCGTGGCGGAGCATCTGGACCTGCCCGCCTTCAACCACCACCNGGCCAGCGACGACGCGGCCACGGTGGGCTATATGCTGATTCCCTTTTGGAAAATGCTCCATGAGAAGGGGATTCACACCCTCCAGGCCGTTAACGGCGAGATGGAGAAGCTGCGGCCCCTGGGGAACAAGTCTAACCGCTTTCCAAAGCATATCATCCTCCTGGCCCGGAACAAGACGGGGCTGAAAAACCTCTACCAGATGATTTCCGCCTCCAACCTGAAATACTTCAAGCGGGTGCCCACCATTCCCAAGAGCCTGCTGAAGGAGCACCGGGAGGGCGTGATCGTGGGCGCGGCCTGCGAGGCGGGAGAGCTGTTCCAGGCGGTAAAGGACCACAAGGACTGGGAGGAGCTGAAGCGCATCGCCTCCTTCTACGACTACCTGGAAATCCAGCCCCTGTGCAACAACGCCTTTATGCTCCGCAACGGCGACGCCAGGNACGCGGAGGANCTGCGGGAGTTCAACCGGGTCATTGTCCGCCTGGGGGAGGAGCTGGGGAAGCCCGTCTGCGCCACCGGAGACGTGCATTTCCGGGAGCCGGAGGACGAGGTGTTCCGGCATATCCTCCTGGCCTCGAAAAAGTTCCCCGATGCCAACGAGGCCCTGCCCATCTATTTCAAAACCACCGATGAGATGCTAAAAGAGTTCTCCTACCTGGGGGAGAAAAAGGCCTATGAGGTGGTGGTGGCCAATACCCGCCTGGTGGCGGACCAGATCGAGCAATTCGAGCTGCTGCCCAAGGAGCTGTTCCCGCCGAAGCTGGAAAACTCCGAGGAGGATTTGAACCGCCTGGTCTGGGAGAAGGTCCACCGCCTCTACGGCGAGGACCCGCCCCAGCTCATTGTGGAGCGGCTGAACGTGGAGCTGGGCGGCATTTTGGGGAAATACGACGTGGTGTACATGTCCGCTCAAAAATTAGTCCAGCGATCCCTGGAAAACGGCTATCTGGTGGGCTCCCGGGGTTCCGTGGGCTCGTCTTTGGCGGCCTATATGTCCGGCATCACGGAGGTCAACTCCCTGCCGCCCCACTACCGCTGCCCGAAGTGCAAAAACAGCGAGTTTATCCAAGACGGGTCCTATGGCTGCGGCGCGGACATGCCGGACAAGGCGTGCCCGAAATGCGGGACCAAGTATGAAAAGGACGGCTTCGACATTCCCTTTGAAACCTTCCTGGGCTTTGGCGGCGGCAAGGTGCCGGATATCGATCTGAACTTCTCCGGCGAGTATCAGGCCCGGGCCCACCGCCACGCCATTGAGATGTTCGGCGAAACCCAGGTGTTCCGGGNGGGGACCATCGGAACCCTGGCGGAGAAAACCGCCTACGGCTTTGTGAAAAAGTATCTGGAGGAAAACCAGATGACCGTGGGCCGGGCGGAGGAAAACCGGCTGACCCTGGGCTGCGTGGGGGTCCGGCGGACCACCGGGCAGCATCCGGGGGGGCTGGTGGTGGTCCCGGCGGACAAGAGCATGGAGGATTTCTGCCCGGTCCAGCACCCGGCGGACGCCGACGATTCCGACACCATCACCACCCATTTTGAATACCACTCCATGGAGGCGAACCTCTTAAAGCTGGACATGCTGGGACACGATGACCCCACCATGGTCCGCATGATGCAGGATCTCACCGGGGTGGACCCGCAAAAAATCCCCCTGGACGACCCGGACACCATGTCTATCTTTATTTCCAGCAAGGTCCTGGGCTATGAGAACGACGAAATCCTGGGCCCCACCGGGGCGGTGGCCATNCCGGAGTTCAACACCCGCTTCACCCGGCAGATGCTTATAGACACCCAGCCCAAGGACTTCAACACCCTGGTGCGCCTCTCCGGCTTCTCCCACGGCACCGACGTGTGGCTGGGCAACGCCCGGGAGCTGATCGTCAGCAAGACGGCAACGGTTCTGGAGACGGTGGGCTGCCGGGACGACATTATGCTCTACCTGATTTCCAAGGGGCTGGANCCCAAGATGAGCTTTANNATCATGGAGTCCGTCCGAAAGGGGAAGGTGAAAAAGGGGGGCTTTGAGCCCGGCTGGGAGGAGGCCATGCGGGAGCACGACGTACCGGAGTGGTACATCGATTCCCTGGCGAAGATCGGCTATCTCTTCCCCAAGGCCCACGCCGTGGCCTACGTCATGATGGCCTTCCGCATCGCCTGGTACAAGGTCCATGAGCCCCTGGCCTTCTATGCCACCTTCTTTTCCGTCCGGGCGAAAGCCTTTGACGCGGAGTTTTGCTGCGCCGGAAAAGAGGCGGTGAAGAAGAAAATCCGGGAAATTGAGAACAACAAGGACGCCACCGCCGTGNAGNANAATCTGCTGACCACGCTGGAGGTCTGCTACGAATTCTACCTCCGGGGCTTCCACTTTGACACCATCGACATCTACCGCTCCGACGCCACAAAGTTCGTCATCACGGAGGGGGGGCTGCTGCCGCCCTTTACAACGGTTCACGGCTTGGNGGAGGCGGCGGCCCTGGACACGGTGGAGAAGCGGCAGGGGAAGGACTTCATCTCCATTGAAGAGTTCGCCCTGTGCTGCAACAAGCTCTCGAAAACCCACATTGAGCAGTTGAAGGCCCTGGGGGCCTTCGCGGGGATGGCGGAGACCAGCCAGATTACCTTGTTTTGATTCCGCCAAGACCGGAATAGGAGGAACAAGTGAAAAACCAATGGAGAGGAATCGCCCTGATTCTGCTCAGCATCACGCTGATGCTCGGCGCTCTAGGGGATGGGTGGAGATACTTTTTCGATTTGAGTATCAGCTGGCAGCATGTGTTTGCGGCGCTNGGCGTTATTGGGACCGTGATGGTGTTCCTGCCTGAGAAAAAAGGGAAGAAGTAAAGACTTATAAAAAAGAGAGAGGACGGCACGTCCTCTCTCTTTTATTATGTATCCGCCTCCATGGCCCGTTTCAGCATCCGTTCCGTCATGCCTTCGCCTAACTGGCAGAGGCGGCGGAACTGCTTTCCCAGGTCATAGCGCATCCCGTCGTTGAGCCAGGCCATGATCTGGCCGAAGCACTCGCACTGGTAGAAGCGGATGATGACCGCCCGGTCCTCCGCCGGGATGGGGATGCCGCCGATGGCCGCGGCGGCGTAGTCCTCCACCACCCGGCGGCACACGTCCATCAGGCACAGCTCAAAGAGGTCCCGATGNGCCGACTGGTTGATGTGCAGCACCGCCTGCCGGTGGTCCAGGGCGAAGCGGGCGGCGGTCTCCAGGCAGTCCGCCAGGGACAGGGCCGGGCCCTGGGCGGCGATGATGCGGTCCGCCTGGTCCGTGATGAGTTCTTCCAGCAAAGCGGGGATGTCCCGGAAGTGATAATAAAAGGTGTTCCGGTTGACGCCGCACTCCTGGACAATGTCCTTGACGGTGATCTCCCGGAGGGGGCGCTCCTCCAGCAGGCGGAGGGCGGCGGCCTTTATCGCCTCTCTGGCGGAAAAAGCGGTCATGAGGTCCTCCTTTCCTCCCGGGGGAACAGCCCGGCGGCGGCGCTGTCCGCCATGCGCTGGGCGGCGGCCAGGAGCTCCGCCTTGGGCAGGGCCATGTCCTTCTCAAACCATTCGGCCAAAAGGCCGATGAAGCCCCAGGCCAGGAAGTTCAAGAGGTAGTCCGTCAGCCGGGGGTCCTCCGGCTGGAACCAAGTCCGGACCAGGGGCGCGCCGTTCTCATGGACCAGCCGCTGGATGGACTGGAAAAAGCCGCTGGCCTCGCTGCTGGCAAACAAAACCGCGCAGATCTCCCGGTGCTCCACGGCGAAGTCCAGCACCGGCTCGAATACCGGGGCCACGCTGCCCACGGCAAAGGTCTCCTGCATGTGGGAATCCACCAGGGCCTGGAGCTCCGACAGCAGGTCCTCCTCCACGCTTTGCAGCAGCTCTGCGGTGCCGGAGTAGTGGAGATAAAAGGTGGCCCGGTTCATGTCCGCCGCGTCGGTGACGTCCCGGACGGAGATGTCGGAGAAGCTCTTCCGCTTCATCAGCTCCAGAAGGCTCTCCTTTAATAATTTGCGGGACCGCCGGGCCCGGCGGTCTTCGGGATTTTTCGGCATAGGGGTCCTCCTTCCGGCAAGCTAGACACTTGCCCGCTTTTGTCTATTGACCAGATTTCCTGCTTTTACTATAATCAACTCAAGTTAATAAGTCAACACAAATCTTATATTTGACAAAAGTTGATTATTCGGAGGGATCATTATGACCTGGAAAACCATGAGGAAACGCCTTTCCGCCCTGACGCTGGCGGCGGTGCTGACGGTGACGCTGAGCGTGCCCGCCGTAGCGGCGGAGGCCATCGGCGACGGCGTGGCCCCCACGTATGACGAGGCGTATTACGCCACGCTGGACTACTACGGAAACCTATTGGAGGGCAGCGTGGTAAAAAGCTGCGCCNNNAACGNAAAAGNCTGNCTGACGGACTACGGCGTATACGATGAGGTGGTGAACCTCACCGACAGCACGGCGCCGGTGAGCGGGGAGGGGGGAAGCACCTCCTTCCGCTTCACGGACGGCGCGCCGGACCACTTCTACTTCGAGGGCAAGACGAAAAAGCCCTTTGAGGACCTGCCCTGGCGCATTTCCCTGCGCTATACCCTCAACGGCGTCCCCGCCAAGGCGGAGGACCTGGCGGGAAAACAGGGCGTGGTGGAGATTTTCCTGGACATCGTGCCCAACGAGAATGCCGGCGACTACGCCCGGTACAATTACACCCTGGCGGCCACGGCCCTGTTCAACCAGGACGACATCCTCTCTCTGGAGGCCCCCGGGGCCCAGGTCCAGCTGGTGGGCAANCTGCGGACTGTCCTCTTCCTCTGCCTTCCCGGAGAGGAGCAGCACTTCACCATCCGGGTGGGCAGCAACGACTTTTCCTTCNGCGGCCTGACGGTGCTGATGATGCCCGCCACCCTGGCCCAGCTGGAGGAAATCTCCAAGCTCAGTGAGCGGAAGGACGATCTGGAAGAGGACTACCGGGCCCTCTCCGGCAGTCTCGACGAGCTGCTGGACGCCCTGGCGGACATCCAGAACGGCCTCTACGCCTCCGCCAAGGGTCTGGACCAGCTGGACGCGGCCCGGGGCACCTTCTCCGGCGGCAAGGGCGCGCTCTATGAAGGTACGGACCGCCTCCGGGCGGATCTGAGCAACCTGGCGGACATCCTGGCCCCGGTGGAGCAGCGCGTCCAGATTCTCAGCCAGACGGTGACGGACTCCAAGGCCGTCCTCAACGAGATGACCGACGCCGCCGTTACCCTCCAGGCTCAGCTGACGGAGATGGAGACGGCTTTGTACGGCCTGGAGCAGGGAACCTATGACCTGCGAAGCGTCATCAGCCTGGCGGCGGACATGGAGGGAAGCCTCCTTCGCTTAGAGAGCGCCCTGGGCGGCGTACATGTGGGCGGCGGCAGCGTCGCCACCAACAGCCGGGGGCTGGTGGAGAAGGTGAAAAATGTCCACGGCGCATACGCGGCGGAGGATACGGAGACTTTCCTCCAGAAAATGCTGGAGGCCCAGGGCGCGGGCAGCGCCGAGGCCAAGGCCAAAGCGGCGGGCATGAAGCAGCTGCTGGAGGCGGATAAGGCGGGCCTTCCGGTGCCGCCGGACCAACAGGCGGCCCTGGAGGCGGCGAAGCAATTGGAAGGGCTCCGCCAGGCCAAGGACCAGACGGGCATGGGCTTCGGGGATTTCTGCGGCCAGGTAACCCAGGACCCCAATACCGCCAAGCAGATGAACGACCTTTGGCTGATCTACAGCGCCGGAGGCTCCACTTCGGGAAAGGCTTCTTTGAGAAACCGCCCTGCCTCTGAGATTCAAATTACGGTCCCGGCCGCTCCGGCCCCGGAGCAGCCGCAAGCGCCGGAGACACCTTCGGCGCCGGTACAGCCCGAATCTCCAGAAACACCTGAGTCCCCGGCGGATGGCCAAATCCCGGAACAGCCTCAGCTCCCGGAACAGCCTCAGCTCCCGGAACAGCCTCAGCTCCCGGAACAGCCTCAGCTCCCGGAGCTGCCGCCCCCGGAAGCGTCCGCGCCCGAGACGCCGGAGGAACCCGCTGTGCTGGAAGAGACGACAGCCCCGGAAGAGCCGCGAGAACCCACGACTCCGGCGGAGGAGGCCCCGGCGGAGACACAGGAGCCGGAGGCCTTTCACAAGGGACAGATGTCGGCCCGGCTGGTGGTTTATGAAAATCTGGACGNGGACGACAGTGATTCCAGCGACGACAGCGGCTCCAGCGGGGACAGCGGCTCCAGCGGGGACAGCGGTTCCAGCGGCTCCAGCGGGGACAGCGGGGACAGCGGCTCCAGCGGAGACAGCGGCTCCGGCGGGGACAGCGGTTCCAGCGGGGACAGCGGTTCCAGCGGGGACAGCGGCTCCAGCGGGGACGGCGGTTCCAGCG
>NZ_CAJMXG010000022.1:0-24775 GCF_905219725.1 Oscillibacter sp. CU971 | reverse complement strand
TCCGTCTGCCAGCTGATATCCTGGAGGGTCAGGGTGCGCCCGCCGTCCTGGATGGTCTTGGGGATGTACGAGGTGTCCTGTCCCGCCAGATTGGGATAGGACCGGGTGACATTGACCGCCCTTGTGGAGCTGCCATAGCCGGAGGCTTCCACCTGGACAGTGTCCAGCTGGAGGGTGAGAGTGCCGGAGAGGCCGTCGTCGGTGACGAANTNCTTCTGCTGGGGCAGGAGNTCCAGCACGGAGGCCATGTCCTTGTTCTTGCTCTCTAGGGTGACCGTCTCCACGTGCTGGCGGCTCTCGTTTTCCGGGAGCTCCTGCTTGAGAAGGTCCACCAGAGTGTACTGGACGCCGTCCTGCTGGAAGTCGGAGCGGGGAATGCCCGCCGGGTCCTCCNCGGGACCGAGGTCATAGACCTTGCGGATCTCTTNGCNGTCCTCGCTCCNGGTGACGGAGCTNGGATNACAGGCCGAGGACGTGTCCGCCGCCAGGGCGGAGGGGATCATAACCGCCGAGAGAATCATGGCGGTCATGAGCAGGGCCAAGATGCGTTTCATGGGTTGGGTTCCTCCTGTTANTATATTTCACAGCCCCAGGGGGCTTGTGAGCGGTGTCTACTGCATAGTCATGCCGTCCAAAGACGGGCCGTCCTCCTCGGGGCCATCGGGAGGCGCCTCTTCCGGGTCCCCCGCGGGGCCGGGCGCGGAGCGCTCCTCGAAGCTGGAGGACTCCCGCTGCCGGGGGCGCACATAGGTGGGGCTCATGGAGCCGGGCCAGCTCCTGGCGGTAGGCGGCCAGCACCGTGTCCTGGAATTGCTGCCGGAACTCCTTGGTGCAGGGGAAGCAAACGTCCTTGAGGCCCTCGTCGGTTTGGTAGCTGGGCATAGCGACAAAAAGGCCCTTGGCGCCTTCCACAATCCGCAGGTTCCGGACGGCAAAGCAGCCACCCAGGGTGACGGAGGCGTTGGCCAGAACCTTTCCGCTGGTATTGAAGGAGTGAATCCTCACATCCATCTCCATGGGGAGAGGTTCCCGCTCGGGAGCGGGGGCGGTTTTGGGCTCGGATTTCTTAGTCATGACAGATTCTCCTTGTTTTTTATTTGGAAGCGGCGAAGGTCCCTGCGCGGGACTCCAAGCGCCGCAGATCCCAGTGGGTGAGCTCCATGGTCCTGGGCCCGTCGTCCAGATGGACGTCCGCCAGGTATTTCAGGACCAGGGGAAAAGAAGAAGCGCCGCGTTCCTCCGGGAAGCGGCGCTTCAGTTCAGCGGGGGAGAGCCATCCGGTCGCGGCGGCATAGACCCGGCGGACAACAGGCGGGCCGAAGCTGCCCCGCCGCAGGTCATCGGGGAGTTCCGCGGGCTTGGGGACCAGCCGGTNGTGGTCCAGGCAGTAGCGGACTTTCAGCGCGGAGACACATTTCCGCGCCGCCGCCAGCACCTCCGTGGAACCCTGCCAGGGCGGTTTGGTCAGCCGGTCGGTGACGAGGACATTCTCACAGAGCTCTTCGCTGGGGAACGCCGCCGCCCGGCGGATGAGGCTCAGCCGCTGATTCCCGTTCATCGCGCCCAGTTCCTTCACGGCGCTGTCGGAAAGGGTCCGGTAATGGGCCAGGGCGTCCTGGACGTTGTCGAAGGGGGCCTCNGTCCAGAGGTTGGGTCCGAGACGCAGGTCGTCAATGGTGTAAAAAGAAAGATTCATCACGTCATCTCCATTCCGCCGGAGGAGGACTCCAGCTGTTCCTGCTGAGGGGTCTGGAGCTCCCTCAGCTTCTCCGCCTCCCAGCCGGGCAGAAACCGCTCATCCAGCGCGCCGGCAAATTCGCCGCGGTCCAGCGTTTCCTCTTTACCGTCGGCGAGGCGGACGGCCCGGATGGGGCAGCCCCAGTTCTCGGNGCGGCATCNGCGTCCGTCTACAGCGTACCAGAGCTGGTCTTGCAGAGAGGCCAAGTCCCGATCCGTACAGTCCGCGTTCAGCACCAGTGTTTTGCCCTGNTAGTCCACGTGGTCCCACTCTCCGGCGCAATGCTCTATGCCGTACAGCCCCAGCTTTTGCCGGGCTTCCCAGAGCTGCTTGATAAATTGCTCCAGCAGTTGATCGCTCGCATGTACCCAGAATTGGGAAATGTTTTTCGTGTCATGGGGGACATGGATGGACATGCCCCAGTCGGAGACTTTGTTCTGNATGGTGTTAAAACCCCATTTTATGGAATTCGCCAGGACAAAACTGACCCGCTGGAAGCCGTATTCTTCCAGGACGGTTTCTGCGGCGCCGCTCTCCAAAATGTCGCCGGGACGGTGGCTGCTGATGGCCTCCTCTATGCTTTTCGCGCACCGAACATTGAGCCGGAGGCTTGCTTCCCATTCCCGCAGCTGTCTGNTGCNTTGGGCGTCTGACCGAAACCGACGGTCAAGATAGGGGTATTCGGTTTTCATAATGTCACGTCATCTCCATTCCGCCGGAGGAGGACTCCAGCTGTNCTTTCGACTGGAGCTCCGCCAGTTTCTCCGCCGCCCAGTCGGGCAGAAACCGCNCATCCNGCACGCCGNAAAAATCGTNCNGGTCCCAGCGAAATTCTTCGCCGTCGCCCAGGCAGACGGCATAAACGGCTTGTCCTCTGGCGCTGGGGGAGCATCCGAAGCCACCCTGTCCCAGCCACAATTGTTCTCTGGGATTCNAGTGGNTTTCCCGAANCGCGTCGGGGNNCAGCACCAGCACTCTCCCCTCATAATCCAGCTTGGACCGGTCCCCGGCGCAATGCTCCGGGCCGAACAGTCCAAGGGCCTGATATGCCGTCCGGGTCTGGCGGATCAGCGCCTCCAGCTGCGGGGCGGAGGCTTCCACAGCGAACTGGCGGTTNCGCTTNCCANCCGGGGGCACCCAGGGCAGCTGGGACCATTTGCGGACTTCCTCGCTGACCTGGCGGGGCTGGGCCATCTCGTTCAGGGTGTTGGAGAGAACGAAGCAGACTCTTTTGAAGCCATAGGCTTCCAAAACAGGCTGGATACAATCCTCCGCCAGCACCGTTTCTCCTTGGCGGGCGCAGTCCCGGACAGCCTTGTCAATGGCCCAAGCGCATNTGACATTTTCACGAAAGCTGTCCTTGTGCAGCTCCGCCTCGCCGCGGCGCTTGGCCTCTGCCAGGGTATGGGGATACAGATAGGGAAAATCAGACGCCATAGATGACAGCCTCCTCAATCATGAGTTCTTCCAGCGCGTCCAGGCAGACGCCGGACTGGCGGAGCAGATCCAGCATCTCCGGCGGCACATCCCGCAGGTCCGGCGCGTCCGCGGCGGTGATGGTCAGGCATCCATTTTCGGCGAAGATGTCCAGCTTGGCCCCTTTGGGAATGCTTGCCTGTTTCAAAAGCTCCTCCGGCACCGAAATCTGTTCCTCCGCCTGGGCGCAGGGGCAGGGGGTTTCACAGTGTTCACAGGGGCCACAGACTTTCGCCAGGTGGACCAGCAGGTCCGAGGCCAGGTCCTTCAGGCTGTGGATGGCCCGGACCATCTCCTCCGCCGTCATCTTCTCTTCCAGGATAACGACAGCGTGGTCCAGGCCGTGAATATCCAGCGCGTTCTCTTTCTGGAAGCCGCTGGCGTCCAGGATCTCCTTGCGGATGCGGAGACCCTTCTTACCGATGTCCAACGTGAATTTCATAACGCGTTCCTCCTATTTGTTTTTTGCCTGATTGACCGCCCAGAGTTCCCTCTGGGGCTTATGGATCAGGCGGTAATCCCGGTCGCCGTCCTCAGCGGCCCCGGTTTCAAACAGGGACATCTGGGCGGCGCCCCGGTGCTTTTCGGGGTCGTAGTTGGTGATNATCAGCTCCTCGTACCGGCTGCCGGGCTTGTGGGACATGCTGTTGGGCCGGTCGGTGCTGTAGATGTAGAAGTCCCGGTACAGCTTCCGGATGAACCGGCAGTTGTTGTAGGAGACCATGACGAAGCCCCGGCACTTCCGCAGGACGCTGTGGAGNCGGGCGTGGTCCCGCGTGGAGAATTCCACCGCGTAGCAGTCCTCCGCCTGGTAGTAGGGTGGGTCGCAGTAGAAGACCACACCGTCCCCGTCGTACTGCTGGATCAGGGCTTGAAAGTCCTTGTTCGCCACCACCACCCGCGCGAAGCGTCGGGNGCAGTCCCAGATGAGGTGGAAGAACTGCNGGATGTCACANGCCCGCCCGNCGAAGGCGGTGGTGTTGCTGTTGTAGCTGTACCGGATCAGCCGGTAGTAGTTGGCGGCGCGGGTCACGTCGCCAAGGGAAGCCCGCTCNAGCAGCANGCCGCGGACCTGCTCATACNNCGGCGGCTTCAGATGGACCTTCGCGAGCTCCAGGTTTTCCTCCAGATACTCGTCGGTGAACTCCTCCTTCTTGAAGAACTTCAGCAGGACGTTGAAGCCGTCCCGTGAATTCAGGGGAAGAAAGGCCAGCTCCAGGAGCAGTGCCAGGGGGCGGTTTTTGACGCAGTAGAAGAGATTGGTCAGGTTGCTGTTGTAGTCGTTGTAGATTTCAACGCAGCCTTTTTTCAGGGGCCGGGACAGGAGGACGGTTCCGCTGCCGCCGAACACGTCCACGAACCAGTTGGCCAAAGCCGGGAACAGCTTGTGGATGAGCCACAGCAGCTTTCCCTTCCCGCCGACCCAGGGGAAGCAGGGTTTCACACCGTTCCCTCACCGCCTTTCTCGTCGTCACAAGCTCCGTATCCCTCGTCCTGCCGCAAACGGCAGAACTCACTCACTTCGCTGCTCCTCCTCTCCCCACCGAGACCGCTTTGCTGGGTCTCGGCGGGGGCCCCGCAGGGCTCCACAAACTTGTCCAGCGCCGCCTCCAGGCCGTCCACCGCTGCCTGGAGGCCCTTAATCATGACCTTCAGCTGACGGATGGTGCGGAGAATATCACCGGCGGTTTTGGCGTAGAAATAACCGTCCGCGCCGCTGCAAATGGGGATGGACTTTCGCCGGAGTTTGTTCACCAGCTTGCGAAGGTCCGTGCCGCTCATCTCCATGGCGCGCTCCAGTTCCGCGCTTTTGATGGTNTTGTTCCTGCCCTTGAACGCCCCTTTCAAGTAGGCGATCAGCTTTTCTTCTCGCATATGTGTCCTTTCCGGGGCCGCTTTTCCGAAAAAGGGCATAAAAAAAGCAGGGGCCGTTATCCCTTTGGGAAAAACGGCCCCTGCTGATATGATTATTCAGTTATCCAGTTGTTGGGTTTTTGTCTGGCGGTGGTTCTCCNCCCACGCGCAGGTCGGTAGCTCCGCAGCGGATCAGCTCGAACAGCGTCTGGGGTGTGGGAGGTTCTCCTCCGGCTGCTTTCCAGCCCGCCAGAAAGGCTATACGGACCATGGAGAACAGCGCGTTCTCCGCCTCATCGTATTCTTTGCGCTCCAGGAAATTNCTNAACGCCTCCTCAAAGTCGTTGCTCATCATATTCTATCACCAGAGTTCTATCTTTTGTTTGCGTCACAATTGCGTCATTCTTCCTGTTCATTATAATACAACGCTATCATAATGTCAATTATACGTTATGGAGGCGTCATATAATGGNCCAGACTTTNGCGAGNTTCNCTCTGCGTGTTTCACCGCGGCTGCTGGAGCAGCTTGGATATATCGCAGAGTTTGAGGGACGGACAAAGAATAAGGAATTAGAGCAGATGATCAAGCGCCGCGTTGCGGAGTTTGAGAAAGAGCACGGAGAGATCCCGTCCGGAGAATGAGCTGCGCGGCGGTATAATGGAGGCGGCATGTATGGCCATCTTCATTATGCCGTTTGGCTTCTTACAGAGCCGGACCCGTTATCNCGGTTTTCTCCTGCCATTTCGGCAATTGAAAGGTCTGGTCTGTCTTGCAGAGATACATCCCATTGCCCTGGGAAGTGTGGATAAATCCGAAGCCATGGGTAAGCGCAGCGTAGGTCTCATAGTCGAAGCAGCACAGCGCCCGCTCATCCACACCCTTTGACAGAAGCTCCGCTCTTACGGCTTCCCGGAAGCCGTCAATGTCGACGAAGCCGTAGCAGTCCAGATGGGGGGCGATCTCCACCGCGTCATGCAGGGTGTCACATTCTTCGAATTCCATCGCTGTGAGGAGTTGGCGGAGTCCGTCCGGGCCCCGCCTGGCAAGGGATTCCCGGAGCGTCGCGTTGACACTGAAAGTTTCCTCCGGGCTGAGATTCGCGGCGAGAGCGGCCAGCGGGGGAGAGGCGCTCATGATATCCTCCGGGAGAGCGCNTTCTTCCTGAACAGGAGCGCTTTGTGGCGCCGCCTCCGCGTCCATACTGTAGTTGTAGGAAAAGACATGGTCGTTACGGATGGTATAGGCGCTTTCATCGGCGGTCAGCATATATTCGGAGCTCTCCAGCAGGTCCTCAGCGTAGCCCGTCAGATCGATGGAACCAGATTGGATCAGGTCTTCGGAGACGCCGCGGGAGCGCAGGTGATCCTCGGCGAAAGACTCCAGCTTGTCGCAGGATATCCACTCATAGCAGTTCAGGTTCTGGGAAATATCCAGCGCGAGGCGGAGCTTGCGGCAGTCCTCATACTCCAGAGCGGCGGCGAACCGCTCTATCCAGTGCTCCGCGCCCTGTCCCCGCTCATCCAGAATGAACCCAAGGTTATTCCCATCAAGGACAAGGTCCTCAATGCTCTCGTACTGCTGTGCGATATCTCCCGCCTCCGGGAGGACGCATTCAGCTTACAGCAGGGTGCATTCGTTCAGGCTTTGGACCCGCAGGGCCACTTTCGCCACGGCGATCTCGCCGTCTGAGCCATCCTCCTGTTCGATGCTTTGGTAATCCGGTAGACGCAGCCACACGCCGTCCGGCGCGGCGGGTGAGGCCAGCTTTAGCTTGACGCTCCAGCCCTCGTCTTCCGGCAGGGGNGAATCCCGCCCGTGATAGACCGGCGTTTTCTCCGTGGGATACGCCACGAAGCAGCCTCCCACGAACAGGCCGGGGTGCTGATCCTCAAACCTCGTTCCCAGAGCGTACAGGTTGACGTGGGGCAGGAGCTCATCCGGGTCGCTTCCGCCCATGCGGCGAAGCTCCCGTTCGCCCAAGCTCTCATAACTGTCCGGCGCGAGGTAGACGNAACAGCCTTGCAGCGCCAGGACGCGGTTCACCATTTCCTCCGCCGTATTGGGAGGGTGGCGCTGGAGCAGGGCGGCGAGGGCTTTGTCTTCCCTGACGCTCAGCCGCTCCAGCCGATTCCACAGCCATGTCTGTTCTCCCTGCCTTCCGGGGAGGTTTGCCAGGTCCATGTATTCTTCGTTCATCAGTTCATCTCCATTCCGCCCTGTCCGGGCTGATCGTTCATAATTTGAAAGGGCTGCCCATCCTTCCGGGTGATAGCGCCGTAGGGGGTGAGCGCTCCATTCGAGGCTTCCAGAAGTCCCGCGCCGAGCTGCCAGAGATTGATGTGGGGAAGGATTTTTTCGAGAAGGTCCCCGCTGATGTTTTTGGTCAGGAACGCAGCCGCCACATCCTCCTCCGTGTGAAGAGCAGAATCAAACTCGTATTCCTCCAGCGGCCCGGCGAGGCGCAGTGCCTCTGTAACTTCCGCGCAGTCCTCCGCTTTCAAAAGAGCCTTGTACTTATGAAGACAGCCCGCCTCATCCAGCGTCCGCAGGGCCTCCGCCCATTCGATGACCTGGGGGATATTTTCCTCCAGGAAGATATCTTTGTTCATGGAGGGGACGGGACAGTCCAGGATGGCGGCCATGACGCCCTTCCAATCCGGCTTTTTCAGCCGTTCCAGCACTCTCTGGAGTTCCGCGCCGGAGGCGGGAAGCTGGATCGGGACCGGCTCCGGGCTGGCTTCAGGCGTGCCGGTATTCGGGAAGGGGGCGATGTTGAGCAGGACCATGTAGGGCGGCTTGCGGGGCTGAAAGTCCATGGCCGCANTGACATGGTGGAGTTCCGAGTGCCGCTCCACGTAGCCGAAGCCGGTGAACGCGCCGCCCTCCGCTTCCCGGTGCGTCTTCCCGATGCGCTGGAAGTCCAGCAGCTCAAACGCTGCGTCGGAGAGGGACTCCGCCTCGGGGATAAAATCGTTCTCCGCCAGAAACCTGCCAAGGGCGGCATCNGTCATAGCGTCTCCCACCACATGACAGATGTCTCCGCTGTGGGAGTAATCGATCAGAAGCGGGACGGGAATCGTTTTCTCGCCCTTCTGGAGGTCCATGCAGACCAGACCCTCAAAGGCGGCCATGCCCTGGATGTCCAACTCCGCAAGGCGCTTGGCCAGGGCGTTGAGCTGGAGGAGTCCCGGCTCCCGCGTCTTATTATCCAGATAGTCGTATTCCTCGGCCGCGTGGATTTCCAGGCAAATTTGGCCTGAGTCTTCCGGCTGGAGCTGGTCCATTAAATCGAGGAGCTCATAATCCGTGGCCGGAAGGTCCAGGTCCACCTCCCGGCAGTCTCTGTCGGTACCGCTGAAAGCGCGGATGTGAAATACTTTATCCAAGCGTCATCCCTCCTTGCCGCGGCGATTGGATGGGCTGACCGTCCGCCCGCTCGATCAGGCCGTAGCCGGTCAGCTCGGCGCGGCTTTTTTCAATCAGGGCCTCTCCATATTTTTGGAGATTTACATAGGGGAGAATCGTTTCCGCGTCCGGGTCGCAAAGGAGCACGGAAAGTTCTTCTTTTGCCATCTCTTCCGGAGAACTGAACTGCGGGGAGAAGANGTACTTCGGAATCTGATCTGCCAGCAGTCCGGCACGGAGAAGGTCCTGACAATTGGAGGCTTCCAGCAGAGCCTTATAGGTGACGATGTCTTCGTGGTCCATTTCCGCCAGCATTTTTGCGAAATCATTCACGGAATGGATATCTCTCGCCTCTGAGACCGCGTCCGCCAAGCTGGGGACCTTGCAGTCCAGGCAGGTCCAAGTCAGGTCCAGCCAGTCCGGCTCATCCAGAGCCTGGGGGACCGCCTCCAGCTCCTGCTCGCTGGCGGGCAGCTTGAGCTGGACAGAGCTGTCCCCGTAGGATACCTCCAACAGCATGGCGTAGTCCGGCGTCTTCGGCGTCAGGTCCAGGGTTTTGGCGGTTTCCATCAGCGGGGAATCCAGCGCCACATAGCCGCCGGGGTGGTCCATGCTCCGCTTTACAAATACACCTTTTTCAGATACGCGCGCGCGGCGTCCGATCTGCTCGAAGTCCAGTATTTCAAAAGCCTCCTTTGTCAGCTTGTCAAGACCGGGGACGCAGCCGCTCTCCGCGCGTATTCGCCCGAGCTGGGAATCGTTCAGCGCGTCGTGGCAGACGTGACAGCAATCTGTGCTGTAGGCGAGGTCAATCAGCCGGGGCAGGGGAATGGGACCCTTGGCATTTTCCATTNTCACCAGTCCAGCGAAGATGGCACCCTGCGTCTCATCCAGCTCCGAGAGCTTTTGCGCCAAGGCGTTCAGCTCATAGAGGCTGCCGCTCCTGTCGATGAGGGTCTTCAGCTCCTCAAACCGCGGATACTCAGTGATTTCCCANACCATGGAGCTGTTCTCCCCAAGGCGAAGCCTGTCCAGTGCGTCCTGCACCTCATAGGGTGCGGCGGGAAGGTCCAGGACGGCGTGAGCGTTATTGCCCGGCGGGAACGCCTTTTTCAGATATAATGTAAAAATGGTTTTCACATCGACAGACCTCCCATCTGAGGCGGCTGAGGCCGATCCCCCAAGTAGTGCTTCGGGTCCGCAGCGGGGGTGTCCCAGCCGAACATACTGCCGTTCACCATCGCCTCCTCCTGGACCTTGGAGATACCCCGCTCCCGGTTGTTGTTATCCGCGATCCGGCGGTTCTTTCCGGGATCGCCTGTATCCCAGCTGGACAGGTGGTACCCGCTCACGCCACGCTGGACGCAGATGAGAGACCCGTCGCTGGGCCGAGTGGACCAGCAGTAGTCCGGGAGCTTTTGGGAAAACTCCGGATCGAAGCGGTCCTGTTCCGTCATGATCGTCCAGCCCTTGGTCTGGTACAGGTGGGCATAGATTTCCAGCCCATCGCCGGCCTGGATCTCACGCTGCTCGAAACTCTCTCCGANGCCGTCGCCGGCCTGACCGCCGATGTCGTCGATCAGGCGCTGCGTCTCCTCGGGCGTCAGCGTGCCCTGCACCTTGCACTCCGCCACACCCCAGAGCTTCCCGTCGCGGACCTCAGCGGTGAAGAAGTAGGAGAGCACTTTTCCATTCACGCTGTCATCCTTGTCGAAGTAGGCCATCAGGCCCCGTTCCGACGCCTCCGNGGTATCCGATTTCAGGCGGGACTGCTCCTTTTGCAGCGCCGCAATGATCTGCGGNGCGTNCTCCGCCGCCTCATGGGGATCCATGGTGATGTTGATTTCAAGCCCATCTTCCTCGTCGTAGTAGGTGGCCGTCATGGGCATGTACAGCTTCAGCGTCTGGACAGATGGGGGCAGGAGGTCAAAGTCATCCTCCCCCGGCACCAGTCCAAGGGCCCGGCCATCGTCCCACTTGACGTGGAAGGTGCCGATGTCGTCGATGCTCTCCAGCGTCCCCATGCTCCCCGGCTTCACCGGGAAGGGATCGTTTTTCATCTCCCTGAGCTTGATCCGACTGCCCACCGGGAACTGCCGGCGCAGAGAATCCAGCTGTTTGTTCGAGATCTGATTCATTTACAGTCCTCCCATTTCCATATGAGTCTGCGGCGCAGGTCTCTCCGGCGGACCGCCTTCCCGCGCGTTCTGAATATCCTTGTTGCTCAGAAACCATATCGCGCGGTTGTTTCTCNGCATAGACTCAACCGTCCCAGGCTCCAGATACTTCTCACAGAGGCNTGGAANATAGCCGNTAATTTCATCCCATTCATAAGGGTAGTTGATTCCCGCGCCACAGGTAATGTCCTGCCGCAGCTCCTCCAGCAGAATGTCATAGGCAGCGGCATCCGTGCCGTCATAGGCGCTCTACCCAGTCATGGTTTCCAGCGCCTTATTTCCGACATAGGTCAGCTCTTCGAACTGACAGCCGCCGTAGGCTTCCACACCTGCCAGGGAGTCCGGGTCCGCCAGCGCCGCGAGGTAGATTTCTTTTCCCTGCGCAATGAGCCATGCCCGAAAATCGATGAAGCCGTCGTCGGAGCAGCCGTTTGCGCACATGAGCGTCGCGGCGGTCCACAGGCCGTATTGATATGCCAGGTCCTGGTATCCGTGCAGAATGTCGTGGAAGTGCTGCGNNNGCCGGGGTCCGAGGGCAGATAGGCGGTCCGTCAGCCATTGGGCGGAGGTGTCCATGTCCTGGCCGCATTCCTTTTTCGCCTCAGAGATCAGGTCCCAGAAGGCATTGCGATCCATTTCTCTCACAGCTCCATGCCCTCCNTTCCCATGTCCGTCTCCTCCGGCCCGGTGATGTTCACATAGTCTCCGATGATGTTCAGGGCCTCGTAATAGTCGTGGCATTCACCGCCCATGATCCGATCCCGCATCTCATCCGCCTGGCTGTCCAGGCCATGCTTCCGCAGAGTGCGGGCGGCGAGACCTAAGAGATTGAAGATGTTGCCGTTTTCGCCAATCAGCCGGCAGTCCGGCTTTTCCTTGTTATCCAAGGCGCATTCCTCCTATATCCTGCGCTGGCCTCTCCGTTTGGACAGGCGCGGCCTCATAGATTGTGTTCCTGCCATATGTGATTCTGGTGATGTCCTTCGGCGTATAGTCCGNGCCTTTGCCAAACAGGCATTCAAATTCCCGGCGGTCAGGGACGGCGANGAGAGAGGGCGTGTAATGACTGTGGTATCCCCNCAGGCCCTTAACGTCCATTTTGAAGGTCAGCTCCTTCCCATCCTTTTGGATGGCTACAGTCACGGACTTCCCGCCGCAGCTGTTGACCGCCGCCGTTATGGCCCGCATCCGGTGGATGTCGCTGCCGGTATCCCGCTCNAGAGCCTGANACTCNGCCAGNAGAGCGTCGTTTTNNATGAATTGCAGGAGGNATTTNTCCTGGCNGTCCTTGAGGTACTGCTCCGCACGTTTATGGACAAAATCCTCCGGGTCTTGAAGGTAGTCCACGAAGGCGGCTTCCGGCAGTTCATTCATATCGAAATCACTGTGGAACAGCCCATCCGGCGGATTGCTGTTTATGAATTGGTCAAGAGCTTCCTGACCAGCGCCGTACTCCATATAGTCACGCAGTTCTTTTGACGGTTTCCAGTCGGTGATTCCCCGCACGGTGAGATTATTTCGGTCATTGCCGATGACAGCCTCCACTCGCTGATTGATTCTGCCGCATAGCTCCTTTATCATAGAAGGGCCGGTCTCAGATATGAAAGGATGCCGTCCTTCCATGAAGGGCTTCAGCGCGTCCTTTGCCAGATACAGCGTTCTTCTCTTCATATCGTACACGCCGCAGAATGCCAGGCTGCTGTCCCATGAGATGCTGTTATCCGCCCCCATAGCAATCTGATACAGGTAGTCTACAGACGGGGCTTTCTGCAATCTGATCAAAGTGGTAACAGCCTCTTTGCCCCGGCAGATCGTGAACGGGGCATGTCCTAATTCCAGCCATTGCTGGAAATCATTGCGTGCAGTGCTGCATTGAACGAGGTCATCCATCAGCTCATCCCTCCCATCGTCATACCGCCGCCATAATCCGCCAGAGGGCGGGTGTTCACCTCGCCGCACANGTCGCAGAGGATATCGTCCACCGCCTTGCGGACTTCCGGGTCGTCCGTCAGCGTCTCATAGCGGAAACCCGAGGTGGACTGGCATGGCAGTTCCTCCTGGACCACCTTGATATATTCCTCGGGGTCGGTGTAGCCGATCCACTCCCCGCTGGCGAAGCTGACCCTTCCGACGAGGGGCTTTACTCCCAGCTCGGCTTGAAGCGTGGAGACGGCGGCGGTAACCACGGGGTCTTCCTTGAAGCTGTCCATCTTCGTCCAGTCGTCCGAGAGCCACTCACGGCCATTCAGGCAAATCACCAGGTCCACAGCGTCGATGCTGTCCTTGGTGACGCCCAGACGCCTGTCGGCGCGGTCGAGGCGAGCGTATGCCTGTATGACTTCCTCCAGAGGGCCCGACTGGCCCCTTCGCATATCAGGGTCATTGATCTGCTCAATCACATGCCAGCTGTAGGTGTGGGTCTTGCCGGGGTCGGCGGCGTCTTTGAGGGCCTGACGGCCCTTTGCGGTCAGGCCCAGCGTCTGCGCCTGCTTATCGAAGCAGCTGAGATAGGCTTGGTAATCGCCCCACGTGGGGTTGCAGCGCAGGCGGTAGAGGTAGCGGTCCGTCTCCACTACATAGCCGTAATTCTGACAGCATGTGCCACCGGAGATTTCCCCGGCGTGCCCGTGGCAGTAGCTGTGCATGGAGCCAAGACCCTTCAGGACGCTGAGGCGCAACTCATCTACCACCTCGCCCAGCTCCTGCTTGAACTCGTGCGTGTTCAGTTCCTCGAGCCCCCTGGGCCACCAGCTGGTGTGGAATTCGCTCCCGGAGCGCCCGAAGTCGATGCGGACGTGACCGATAGCGCCATGCTCCGCGTCTTCCTCTGGGGACAGGGTATAGAAAAGCCCCGCTTCCTCCGGAGAAGCGGGGCGCGGAATGTATTTTCTCGGATCCTGGGGGAGAAGGAGGCCCTGCTCACGGCAGAACTCCGCCAGCGTCAGCGTTCTTCCGTCCGTGAAGAAATGGTCCCCCGCCTTCCTCTCCAGGGTAGAATCGCGCTTCAGCGGGCGGGGGGAAAGCACAGTCCCAACACGGATCATGGGGGCGATGTCCACCAGCCGCATTGGCTTGTCCGGTTTTCGGTCCGTGCCGCAGAGATCGTAGCAGTACCAGCCCTCGGGGACCTCGCTGCGGGAGATGGCGCTCTTGGTATAGAGGACCTCTTTGCCGAAGAGTTGGGCGGAGGTCATTTTGTCCTTGTAAATGTTGATAGCCATTTGTTCACCTCACTGTTGATATGTTTCAAGATTTGGGCGGCGCTGGCCGGCCACCTGTACAGCGCCGGAGCNGCTCTCGAACCCATGCTTCCCATCGACATGCCTCTCTGCTGAGAAGCCGGTTCCCGCGAGGCGGACGAAACCTCCTGACGGACCAGCGGTTCGGGGCAAGGGACCAGCGTTCTCTCGCAGAACTCCGCGAGGGTAAGCTCCTCCTGTGTCAGTTCATACATCCCTTTGAGTGGACGGCTTTTCGTCCTTCCGTTTTTCAGCGGCAGGAGGGTGAGGATGGACGCGATGCGGTCTTTCGCCTTCACTGTGTCTGCCACAGCGTAGAGCTCGTCCGGGGCCTCGTCAGTGCCGTGGAGATCGTAGCAGCGCCAGCCGCGGGGCACATCCTCACGGGGGATGAAGTAGGGCGTGTAGAGGACAGGCGCGCCAAACATACGGGCGAATCGCATTTTGTCCTTGTAAATATTGATGCGCAATGATCTGCCTCCTATTTTAGTGGTCACGGGTTTTTAAAGATATGTACGGCTGTAAAGGCTTCTGAGACAGCCTGTGAGATGATCAGGCCCCCGAGGGACAAATCGATTTTCAGAAAGCGTGCCACTTTTTCCTTGAAGGCTGTCTGCAGCTTCCCCTTTTTGGCCTGATACGCTTCCCATTCCTCCTCCGTGCTGTAAGTGTTCCGGCAGTTTGTTACCTGCGACTTCCACCACTCATTCAGCGTAAAGGGATTCAAGCGCAGGACGTAGACCCGCACCGTGTAGGTATCTCCCCCGTGTCCGGGGTCGTCGTCAACGTACTCTCCCGTGGAGATCAGCTGGAGCATGAAGCTGTCCTTGAAAAAATCGTCCATTCCGTGTCCTTTCCGGCCTGTTGGCCTGTGTGCTGTTTGGGTTCGCAGCTAACACACATACCACAGAATTTGGCGGAAGTCCAGCGTTTTCCTGAACTTTTTAAGCCATCCCCATGGCCCAGCCGCGGGAGGCGGGCTCCAGCGCCTCAACAGGCTCCTCATCGGCCTGGAACCGCGTCTCAGGGGGCTGGGGGCAGGGGATACCCTCCTCGGCGCAGAAGTCCGCCAGAGTGGCCGGAACGCCGGTCAGCCAGAAATTGTCCCGGACCAGCTTGCTTTGGGTACGGCCCCGCAGCAGCGGCACATTCGAGAGAATGGAGCCCGCGAAGTTCTGCCCCGCCCGGTCCACCAGCTCACGGGGCCGTTCCGGGTCCGCGGCGGCCCCTCGGAGGTCGTAGCGGTACCAGCCCTCGGGAACCTCCTCACGGGGAACAGGCTGCGTCGTGTACAGAACCGACTGGCCAAACAGCCACACGTTTTGCAGCTCTTCCTTATAAATGTTGATGCTCATAATTTACCTCTGTTTAACTTATTTTCAGGCCATTGTTTGCCCAGCCTCCTGGGTGGGGAAGGGGCTGCTGAGGCGGCGGATTAGCCCGTATTCCGTCCGCCGGACTCCGTCTTCGGACATAGAGTCTGTGCCGAGCCGCTCAAAATCCATGTATCCGTCGATGGCGTCAATGAGCTCGTCATCCGCGCCGGTCCGCCGGAGAACCTGCTTTCCATATTCTCCAGCATCATCGGGCACACGCTCATAGTCATTAATATTCATGGCAATGGTGAGCGCCTCGGAGAAGGTGGTGGGCTCTTCCACCGCCAAAGCGGAGCAGTATTTGAGAAGTTCCCCGTCCTGCCGCGTCATATCCTGGATGTAGGTCGACAGAGCGACAGCCTCCTCGACGAGGATATCGTCCATGGGGATCATGTCGGTCAGGAAAGACAAATCCGGTCTCGCCTGAATACTTTTCAGTTCGGCTTCTTCAAAAGAATCAGCCGCAAGTTCCCGCTTCACTTCCTCCAGCCGCTCATCGGAGGACGGGAGATCAAGTAAAATGGTCTTGTTTCCTTTAGCAAGCGTCAGGCGGAACACCATGTTCTCTGCCATCTCAGGGACGCCCTTCCGGCGCTGCACATAGCCGTTCGCCGTGAAAACGCCGTCGTTGGAATCGAAGTATACGTTTCCGATAGCGTCATAGTCCAGGTAGGGACGCACCTCTTTGGGAAAGGTGATATTCAAGCGNTCGGCCTCCACTAACCAGCGGCCCAGGGCCCGCTCTGTCGTGACGCCGCCGATCAGCTCGTAGTCACCGATATTTTGGACGACGCGACAGATATCGGACNGACAGTTGATCTTCTCCATATCCAGAGCACCGGAGAGTATTTGCAGTTCCTTTTCTCCCAGCCGTTCGGCCTTCTCCACAAGCGCGTTCAGCTGGGACANATCGGACAGGCTCCGAAGAGCCATGCCCTTGAGGTGGCGCTCCAAGCATTCTATGGGGCTGACAAACCGTTCGATGGTCAGATGAGGAGTCTGCCCGCCGGGACCTGCCGGCTGCGCGAAGAAGTCCNGGAANCGGTCCGCGCTGAGGGGAAACAGATGCAGGCAGGCGGATTGGCGGCTGCGCTTCAGATAAACTTCCATTATAACGGCCCTCCCATTTTCGGCCCCTGCTCCCGCTGGTACTGCTCCGCCGGGTCCTCCCGCAAAAGTTCGTCCAGCGTCAGGGCGCCGTGGTAGGCGATATAGCCCAGGTCGTTGAACCGGCCCTGCTCTTTTTCCACTTTCTGGAGGCCGTAGCCCAGGAAATCATAGAAGCCCTCCAGGTTTTCATCGTACTCGAAATGACCGGATTCCTGAATCATGTACCTCCCGTACTCCTCCGGGGTCTTGATATCAGGAACGAAGTCGAACTGGCTCAAATTCTCCGCCAGGCGGCATACTTCGTCCGGTCCATGGGGCATCGCCAGCATTGCCGCCGCTTCCAGCTTCTTCTGTTCGGGAGGGCACAGAGCCTTGATTGCCCAACACATTTGGTTCAGCACGGTGAGGCCTGCTTGCTCCAGATGTTCCAGGTCCACGGCAAAGGAGATTTGCTCCGGCAGTTCGTCGCACTCCAGCCGAAGCTGGAGGTCCGGGTCTTCTCTCACTCCGGCTCGGAGCAGAGTCCGCTGGATTTTTTGCTCGGAGGCTGGAAGGAACAGATATTCCGGTTTTCCTCCCGGTTCCCGTTTTGAGGTGACTGCCAAGGCCAGGGGAGACGCGTCGTAAAAATAAGCCGGGAAGTGCCGCCCGTCATAGAGCTGCTCCAGCTCCATCCCGTTGTCGTAGACGACGCCGTAGGGAGTGACGGTCCCGCCGCCCGCGGCGATGAGCCGGAGCGCCTCCTTCCGGCCATCCAGCGCTTTTAATTCATCCATAGGCATGGAGCCGCCATTCAGGCTCATACGATAGTTTCGCCCAGCCTCCTCCAGCTTGGAGAAGTCGGAGATCACCGTGACCCGCTCACAGCAAAAAGTGAGGTTGATGAAGTCCCGGATATCAGTGAGCCCCAGCTTGTGGGCCATGGCCTGGAACTGCTCCGCCTCGTCGTCACAGAAGCTGTCCAGCCGCTTCGCCAGGTAGTCCAGCTCATCCACGTTGACAGCCATTCCCTCCAAGACGCCAAGAACGTCGTACCAGCTGTCCTGCTCGTTCACCTGGCAGTCCCGCTCCAGTGCGTCCCCGATCTCCAGCCCGGACAGAAGCTCCATCATCTGGTCATATTCCTGGTCCGGGATGGGAAAGGGAACCGTGACCAAACCGTACCCAGGACACCGGGGATTGCTCAACACCGCTTTGATCACATAACTTGCGTTGGCTCCTTTCCACTTCCTCCCAGGGTGAGAAGCTGTATCTTTCTCGACTGGCCTTGTGCCTGCCGCTGTTAAATTTCTCATTTTCCCTCCTTTCCGCTCCTCCGCGGGGGAGGGGCCGGCCTTTCCCTGCGGACAGTCCTGGGGTCGTCTCTGTCACAGCGTCTGGACGGGTCCATCATCATCCGTTCCAAACCCGCCAGACGTGTATCGCCCATAAAGTATTTCATCGTGATTTCCCTTCCGGCGTTTCCCGGAGGGAACAGCCGTGCCCCGCAGGAAACGGCCTTTTGATTTCAGGGTTAAAAATTGCGCGAAGCAAGAAACGCGTCAGTACGATATGCCCATCTGNCATCNGNGCTGNNCCGGNTGATTTCTGATATCCTTCACGGGCTGCCTATTCCTGCGGGTAAGCAGCCCATAGGGAGTCAGCTCCCCGCCGCTTTGCTCAAGCAGAGACTCTCCATATCGATCCGTGCTCACATGGCGCATGAGCAGGCTNACATCCTGGCCGCTCAGTTCAGAGAGCTTGTCCTCCACCATATCAGCGGGGTTGTTGATCTGAGGTGAGAGTTCATAACGGCTTAGAGCCTGTTTAAAAACTTTTGACAAAAATGGCGGAGTGGGAGATAATAGGAAAAAACAAGCGGGAGCTGGGGAAAATGCATCAATACCCAAGTGATATCAGCCGGGAAGAATATAAGCTGATCCGGGAGGATTTGGAAGGGGCAAAGAAAACAACCCGGCCCCGAAAATATGATTTGTATGATGTGTTTTGTGCAGTGCTGTACGTAATCCAGGGTGGAATACAATGGCGGATGCTGCCCAGTGATTATCCCAAATGGCAGAGTGTGTATTACCATTTCCGTGTTTGGTCGGAGAAGGACGAAACGGGGGTCAGCATTCTGGACAAAGTGCTGCAAAAACTGGTGAAACAGATACGGAACGAAGACTTAAGGCGAGATAAGACTACGTTTGGAATTGTTGATGCACAGAGTGTACAGAATGCGGATACAGCGGAAGAAAAGGGTTATGACGCAGGGAAAAAGTATCAGGAATCAAACGTCACGTTATAGTTGATACGATGGGATTGCCCCATGCCATAGCCGTAACAACCGCCGATGTGACTGACCGGGATGGAGCCATCCAGATGATTCTCCTTAACCTGGACAATCTTTCTCATGTGGAGAAGTTTCTGGTGGACGCGGGTTATTCCGGCGAACGATTCGCAAATCAGGTGAAAGATATTTGCGGCGCACAGGTTGAGGTAGTAAAACGCAGCGAATTACACAAGTTTGTCGTTCTGCCACGCCGCTGGGTGGTAGAGCGTCTATTTGGCTGGCTCGACAAATTCCGCAGACTTTGGAAAAATTGTGAACGCAACCTTTTTATTTCTGCTCAGATTCTCACGTTTGCCCTCATTGCCATCCTCATTAGAAGATTTTAAACAGGCTCTTACAGTATCGAGGAGGCTGTCAGCTGTATTGAGGTCTCGGCAGTCCATCGCCGACAAAAGTGCCTTGTATATGGGCAGGGTTTCGGGCTTGATCCTAGACAGCTTCCCCGCCAGATAGTTAAAGTAGCGCATCGCGCTCTCCGTGTAGCCTGTGTTGCTCCCGTAGTCGAAGAACATATCCGTCAGCTGGGGAACCACGCAGTCTTTGCCGCGCCAGCAGATCCTGTCCCACACCTCGCCGTCGTCGCCGAGGCCGTCGTATTCCGCCAGGAGGCTTGTCAGCGCGTCCTCTGCCATTGGAAGCTCCAGCAGGGTGTGCTTTGACCGCATGGCGCCGGATGACCACTTGTTGGAGATGTCCAGCAGGATGGTGTATTCCGGGTTCTTCGGCGTCAGGTCTAAACTCGTATTTCCTCTACATTTGAAACGTCGATCCGCTCACCCAGATCCGGGACGCCGTCTTCGATCTGCTTAGCGGCGCTTTCCAGCAGCTTTCGCCGTTCATCGGTGATCGGATAATCGCCGCCCAGGGTTTCGTAGATGCTGCGGTAGACCTCCGTCAGCTGCTCCGGGGTAAAAAGAGCGCTGGAGGGGAGAAGGCCGGACCGGACGGCGAAGTCCCGCTTGGCGCTTTTGTAGCCGCCAAGGCCATGAGGGCCAAAATAATGCCCCTGCCACAGCGAGGTACGGTTGTGCGTCCAATCCCAGGTGATGAATTGGACGCCGAGGCGGGTCTTGTACCCCGCCAGAACCGTGCCGTTGAAATCTGCCAGCAGCTGGTAGCCTTCCCCAAGCCCTTCAGCCTCCAAAGGCGGGGCCTGTTCCATGAGGGTCATGTACTCCCGCGTGGTTTTGACGATGTCCCGGACTTGGTCAAGGACCATCTCTTTTCCGGCGGCGTTTTCCTTGAAGTAGCCGAGACCGCCCCGGCTGTTGACCCGACACAGCGGCTTCCCGTCATGCGTAACGTTGATGTCCTTGGACTCCAAAGGGTGTACGGCGAAGCCCTGGGCCTGGAGGCGGATGGTGACCTCTTCCAGATATTCGGTGCTTGCTTTTTCACTTGTTGCCATCTTTTTATCCTCATTTCCTATAAAAATGTTTCTGGGGCCCTTTTTGACGGGCTTACATGGACTGCTGGGGATATGAAAAAGGAGCCGGTTCTTCCGAACACGGCTCCTCTTCAGTCTGGGATTCAATTGTAGGTTCCGGCTGGACAGCCGGCGTTATCCATTTCTCTGTAACGCTTTTTGCGGCATAGATNCCGTTTTGGTTCAACATCCTCTGCCACGCGCCCTGGCTGGGGGCCCAGCGGAACCCAGCGTGCTTCAGCTCGGAGCGGATATCCGCGTCCGGCTTGCCGTNGAANAGAATNTGAATGCGGTTTTCCTCCTGATTCATGATCACCCTGCCGCCCTCAAAGCTCCAGCCCTCCGGGGCGGGACCGCTCTGCTTTGACTCCAGCTCCGAGATTCGGGCTTTGATGCTGTGGATCGTTTGGTTATTATTGCTCAGGAGGTAGCTATTATAGGGTTTGGGATTCGCACGCCAGTCACGGGCCATGGCCGCTTTAATCTTTTCCGCTTCCTCCGCCGAGAGGAGGGGACAGCCATCCAGAGTGCCGTGTTTACGGTAGTAGGCGTTGACGGATTTCATCATCTCCTGCTCCCGCTCACGCCTGTCGAGCTTTTCACGGAGCTTCTGGAGAGCGTTCTCGTCGTCGCTGCTGATACCGGCCATTCCGGTGCCGCGAATACGGGCCAGGATGCCCTGGATATCCCGCCACTCTTGCAGATTCGCCTCATCCGCGCGGTTCTGCTTTTCCTTTTTTCGGACAGGGAAATTAGCGGGGCCAGCGACGAGGACGGAGGGGCACCTGATGGCGATGGCATAGCTCTGGTTGAGGTTCTCCGCCAGTCTGCGGGCGTAGCTATCCAGGAGGCGGTCGATCTTTTCGTGGTACATGGGGTCCACGCGGGCCTTCTGGGCCTCGGCGATGGCGGTGGCTTTGTCTACCTCCTGGCGATAGGACGCCGTGGCGCTGCCGGGCTTATAGCCGAATTGGCTGTTCATTTCATTGGCCCGGCGGGCGGCGGTTTCGTCGATGTAATAGTAGGTGGGCAATGGGATCAGCTCCTTATAGAAGATTTAGGGGGCGTACCAGCAAGAGTATCACAAGGCGGTTGGTACAGCTATTCACTATTTCCAACCAATTTCAGGCGGATTTTTTGTCAAGATGTAAACTGCATCCCACTGTTTTCGGTGAGTAATGCGTCCACGTACTCCAATTCCTCGCCGTTGGAAATTTCCACTCGTTCATTCAGATCTGGAACACTGCGCGCAATCTGCTCTATAGTGGATTCCAGGCATTTTCGCCGACCTTCCGTAATGGGGTAACTGCTGTCCAATATTTCATGTACGCAGCGGTAGACCTCCACCAACTGCTCCGGGGAAAAAAGGTCGCTGCGGAGGATGAGGCCGGAGCGGGCGGCGAAGTTACGCTTGGCGGCAGTGTAGCTGTCCACGCCCCCGCTGGGGCCGTAGTAGTTTCCCGCGTTTAAGCTGCTGCGCTCCGGCATCCGCTCCCATGTGATGAACTGGATGCCGTACTTGGTAGGGTGGCCCGCCAGGACTACGCCATTGAAATCCGCCAGAAGCCTGTAGTCTCCCGTCAAGCTGCCGACCATCAACCGAGGCGCCGCCTCTATCTGGTGCATATACTCGGCGGTGGTTTTGGTGATGGAGACTACTTTGTCCAGAGCTGCTTTCCTGCGGTCATCCGCCGCGTCCTCTCTCCAGTACCTTACTGCGCCAGTATCCAACGCGAGGCAGAGGCGCTGGTCATCCAGTTCCACCGGCAGGAGGCCCTCCGCCGTTTCCGGTTTTACGATGAAGCCCTCATGTTGGAGATTGAGAGTCAGTTCTTGGAAGTATCTGCTTTTTTCTTCTGCGCTCATTTTGATTCTCCTTATTTTCTTATGTAATGGTAACTTTTCTGCCTGAAAAATCCAGGGCCCTTTTTGTTTTCGCCTGTTTTGAAAATGGGCGCTGGAGTTTTTGAAGCCTTTCAGGATGAGATAAAGCGCTGGTCTGTCAAATTCCTTGGAACTGACGGATCAACGCCCGAAGAAGGCGCCTAAAAATGACTGTGCATAGCCAACAACTTCGGCGCCAAAATTTTGTGTATTTTACTCTTGTGAAAGGCGGTCGGTTAAGGCCCCTGAAAAGGGTGCCAACATTCAAAATGCCGTTGGACCGCAAAAAAGAGGGGTTCGAACCCCTCCAGTTGTGCTGAAACCCTGAAAATATCCATTTTGCGGGATTTTGAAATCCCTAAAAGAAAAAAGGTGAAACAATTGGGACTCTAAGCATTCAGCCTAGAATATCCAGATTGTTTCACCTTTATGGTGGAGACTACTGGACTCGAACCAGTGGCCTCATGCGTGTGAAGCATGCGCTCTAACCAGCTGAGCTAAGCCTCCAGATACCTATTCAATTATCTTTCCCATAAGACGCCGCACATCACGGCGCCTTATGGGGTGGTGACCCGTACGGGATTCGAACCCATGTTACAGCCGTGAAAGGGCCGTGTCTTAACCACTTGACCAACGGGCCGTCGTTGGAAGAATGAAAACCAGGGAGGAAAACGAGCCTCCATGAAGCGCCTTGCGGCGCTTCATGAAAGTCTGGTAGCGGCACCTGGATTTGAACCGGGGACACTGCGGGTATGAACCGCATGCTCTAGCCAACTGAGCTATGCCGCCATGTCTGCCGTCCGTAACGGACAAGTGATACTATAGCAGAAAGCCCCGGGTTTTGTCAAGCCCTTCCTTAATTTTTCTTCAAAATTTTCTTCTGGGCCGGGAGGGCTCTGCCGAGAANGAAAANTTTTTTGANANTTCCCCTTGACTCTCCCCCCTGGGGAGGGCTTATGCTGTTTTTGAGCTCAACATTCACAACGTTGTGGAGGTATCACTATGCTGAAGATCGGCGAATTTTCAAAACTCTCCAGAGTCAGCATCCGCTCCCTGCGCCGCTATGATGAGGCCGGGCTTCTGGTCCCGGCGTCCATCGACTCCTTTACCGGCTACCGCTACTACAGTGAGCGCCAGCTTCCCGTCGCCAACCGCATCCGGGCCCTCCGGGATATGGGCTTTCCCCTGGCCGCCGTCCGGGAGGTGCTGGGCTGCTACGACGACCCTGGGGCGCTGGAGCGCTGCCTGCTGCTCCAGCGGGCGTTGGCTTGGGNGGAGATGGAGGAGGCGCAGACGCGGCTTCGCCTATTGGACACAGCCTTGGAACGGCTGAGAAAGGACGAAACGATGATGAAATACGATGTTACCATTAAAACCCTGCCTGAGCGTCATGTCGCCAGTGTCCGGCAGATCATCCCCAGCTATGACCGGGAGGGAGACCTGTGGCATATCTACTGCCAGGAGACTGCCCGGATGAACATTCAGGACGGGGACCCGGTGCTCTGTACGGCCATGTACTACGACGGGGAGTTCAAAGACCAGGACGTGGATGTGGAAATCCAGAAAAACGTGGTGGGAACTTACCCCGACACGGAACACGTAAAGTTCAAGACTGTCCCGGCGGTGCAGGTGGCCTCCGCCACGTTCCGGGGAAGCTACGACCAAATTTCCACCGTGAACGAGGCTGTGGCGGCCTGGGTGGAGGACAACGGCTGGACCTTTGACGGCCTCTTCTTCAACATTTACCACGTCAGCCCCCACGAGACCCGGAATCCAGACGAGTTCGTCACGGAGGTCTGCTATCCCGTGAAGCGGAAGTGACAGACAGCCCCCGGCGGTTTTTCGCCGGGGGCCCGTTTCTTATCGAATAAACTGGATGTTTGCGTCCACATTTCCGCCGATGCCGGCGACGGAGCACTTGCTGGAGAACTGCCAGTAGTCCGGCTGATAATAAAGGGTGGGGCACAGCTTTTCCGAGCTGTCGCTCTTGTACTCGGGATACCAGCAGAGGTAGGGCGCGATGGCCCCCTGGTCGTATTTCACATAGCTGACATAGGTCCCGGCGTAGATNATGGGCGNNNAGCCCGCCTCCNGGATANGCTTGCAGAAGGCGATGGCGCAGGCGGTGGCCATCTCCGGCGAGGTGCCGTAGACCCGGTAGCTGGAGTCGTGCATCTCCCAGTCATAGGCCACGGGACCGTTGATGTTCAGGCCCCGGAGGCGCTCAATAACGAAATCCGCCTCCTCAATGGCCTCNNCCACGGTGATGGCCTGGGCGAAGAAGTACACGCCTGTCTCGATCCCGGCGGCCATAGCCCCCTCAATGTTCTGGCGGTAGAAGGCGTCCTCGTTGATTTTGCCGGAGGAGTAGCCCCGGAGGCCGATACGGATCATGGCGAAGTCCACTCCGTCGTTTCGGACGGCCTGCCAGTCGATGGTCTCATTTTGGCTGGCCCGGTTCTGGTAGGCGGAGACGTCGATGCCAAAGCGGGTGCGGAATTGGCTGCCGATGTACACCAGCCGGTCCGGATGGTCTGCAGCCCAGATAAAGTCCCCGTGCCGGAGCTGGTTTTGCTCCGTGCCCGCGTAGACGGGAATCTTCCGGTCGCTGTAGTCGATGGTTTCCCCGGTGGTGATGCCGGGAGTATAGACCTCGCTGGGCTGGATGCCGGGCCCGGCGGGCTGTTCCGGCACCGTCGGCGCGCTGGGGTCCGCAGGAGTGGGCACCACAACAATGCCCCAGTCAAAGTCATCCCC
>NZ_CAJMXG010000021.1:0-25580 GCF_905219725.1 Oscillibacter sp. CU971 | reverse complement strand
GGCTGTGATATGCGCCTTGAAGTCCCCCGGTGAAAGCTGCTCCCGGCTGCGCCGTTCTTCCTGTAAGAGCGATTGCAGCGCGTCCGGGTCGTCGGGTAGGGCTTCAAAGCGTTCAAACTTCCCAAGCTGCGGGTCTGGGTTGCCGTTGAAGAACCGTCCGGCGGGTATCTCCCTTTCCCCTCGCTCATAAATCAGCTTCACCGTATCGGCGGGCAGCTCCTTTTCCTTGACGCGCTCATAATGTTTAGTGTAGTCCAGTTCGTACAGATTGCCCTTGATTTTCCCGCGCTCCTTTCCCGTCAGCTCGATTGCATAGGCAAGAAGGCGGTCACTTGTCTGCTCCATGTAGAAACGCCATGTGTTGTGGGGCGCGGTGTCTTTGAGGAAAACGTCGCGCTCCCGGAAACAGTGCGTCCCGGACGGGCGGCAGAACCACAAAAGGGTCTTGTCCTCCCTGTTGGGGCTTGCCGCCGCCTTTGCGATAATCTCTTTGTCAATGTCTAAGTCGCTCTGGTAAAAGCCTGTGTTCTGCTTCATAATCGCTTCAAGGGAAGCGAACAAATCCACGTTTTCAAATTTACTCTGTTCCGGCATGGGTCAGCTCCTTTCCAAGTCCGGTGACTTCTGCTTTGCGTTTTTCTTCTGCGCCTTTTCCTTGTCGGCTCTAAGCTGCGCCCGGATAGAGGGCTTCTTTTCCGGCTTCGCTCCCTTGCCGCGCTCCTTGTCGGCTTTGACAGCGTTAGCCAGGTCAACAAGGGAAATCTGCTCACCCGCCTTTACCTTTGCTTCCAGTTCGTCAACGGTGGGGGTGTTGTTGATGATACCGTCAATCATGTTTCCGTTCTGCTCTGTGGTCTGCTCGGCGGTTTTCAAGGGATTGTCCCGCTGCGCCTGTTCTGTGGCAACGGCAAACGCCCGCGTCCCGTTCCCCATAATCAGATACTTTCCGTCGTCCGACTGGTGGTGAAAGCCATATCCGGCGGCTTCTATCTGCTCCCGGCTCATGGCGGTCACATGGAAAGTCCCCCTCGGTGTTTTGACAGTTTCGCCCGTTTCCAAGTCGTCCGGGGTAAGCTGCTTCTGCTCCTGTAAAAACTCCGGCACTTCCCGGAAACCTATACTGTCAACGAAATGCGCCGCGTCCTGTCCGTCCTGATGAAGCACTACCACGTCCGAAACGGAAAGGCTGTGTCCCTTAAAATCTTTGGGGTGGTCGATATTGAAACGGGTGTAAATATCTTCAAGGGAAGTTTCCGGCGCAAGGGGCGCGGAATAGACAAGCTCATAGTTCGCCCTGTCAACCACATTTCCCGTCGCCTGCAGGCGGTCGTAAGGCTCAAAGCGGAAATCCCTTGTTTCGTCCCCGCCCTTTATCTGGTAAATGGAAAAGGTGTCTTTGTCCTGTCCGGCGGTCTGCGCCGTTTCCTGTGCCTTTGCGTAAAGCTGCTTTATGTCGCCCTCGGTCAGCTCGCCGCTTTTGAGCTGCCCCATAAGCTCGCGGCATTTCTCCGGCGTTCCCGTATAAAGCACGTCGCCCATTTTCGCCCGCCCGTTCTCCTGTGTCACATAGGCTTGCAAGAGGTAGCTGTTATCCCGGCTGTCGCTGTAAGGGTTCCGGCGTACTCTGTAAATCGTTTCCGGGGTAAAGGCTTCTTTCGGGGCTGCGCCCGCTTTTTCCTGTGCGCCGGATTTTCCCGGTGCGGCTGCTTCCGGCTCCGGCTTCTCTTTTCCGGCTGTATCTGCCTTTGACGGGGCTTCCGGCTGCGGCTGTTCTTTCGGGGCTGCCTTTTCCTCTCTGGTGGGCTGCTCCTGTCCGGCGGTCTGCTCCTTGTCCTGTGCCTTTTGCAGCTCCGCAAGATTTTCGTCTATTGAATTGATAATCTCGGCGGCTGCGCTGCGTATCGTTTCAAGGGAGCTTTTCAGCTCGGACAGCTCCCGCCCGCTGCTCCACCCGGCGACATAGCCGAAAGAGTAGTCCGACGTGTCAAGCCCGTAATGTTGACAGACGGTATAGGCGACGCTTTCCGCTTCGACTTCGCGGGTGCGGCGGTCAATGTGGGGCTGCTGCTCGTCCTTTGGCGCGTTGAGGTCAATGTCGTGCAGCTTCGCATGGGCGATTTCGTGAATAGCGGTCTTTAAGGTCTGTAATTCGCTCATGCCCTCGTTGATAGCAATGCGCTTGTCCTCCAAGTGGTAGTAGCCATGAGAGCCGCCCTCGATATTCTCAAAGGCGATAGGAACGGGGGAAGTCTTTTCAAGGGCTGCGAAAAAATCCTTGTAGCGGTCAACGTCGCCTGTCAGCTCGTCAACGGCAATGTCCGGCAGCTCCTTTCCCTCGGTCTGGGAAACGTCAAAGACGGATACCACCTTGTAGGCGGGTATGGTGACTTCCTTTTCCTCGGTGACAGGCTTCCCGTCCTTGCCGATTATGGGCTTCTGCGTGTGCGGGTCGATTTTCTGCATTTCCTGTTTGATTTTATAGGGCGACGGGGCAATGATTTTAATTCCCTTTTGCCCTTTCATCACGTTTCGCTCAAAGTTGTTCTTCCAAGCGGAAAAGCCCGCCACAAGGGAAGCGTCCGGCTTCTGCATGGCGATAAGGACGGTGTTTCGGAAGCTGTAATTATGGAATTTTGACATGACTTTCAGATATTCCTTGTAACGCTCGCTGTCAAAGAGTTCCGCAATACCCTGTTCCAGACGGTCGGTAATCTCTTTTAATTTCTCGGCGGGCTTCTCGCTCGTCAGCACGATAGGGATAACCGGGCGCGGCTCCTGTGGCTGCTCTGCGGTCTGTGCGGTTCTCTGTCCCGGCGCGGCTGCGTCCATTTCTACCTTTTCCGGGTCGGGGCGTGACCGCTGCGGGGGCTGCGGCGTTACCCGGTATTCCTGTGGCACGTCGCGCCCGTCGTACCATTCTGTAAAGGTGTTGCGGTTGTTGTAGATATAGCCCTTTTCGGTAAACATACCGTCGTCGTTAATGGAAGCGTCCCGCCCGTATTCCTCATACATGAAATACCGTTTCACTTCGTCGGATAGCTCCGGTTCTTCCAGTTCATCAACCAGATAATGCCCGTATTCTTCTTCACTGTGGACGGACGGATAAAGCCAGTAGCAGTCAAGGTTTTGTGCAAGGTTGATGATGTCCTGTAAGCTGTCGGCATGGTCGCCGTATTCAATGGCTGCAATGAATTTCTCCCGGTCGTCGTCAAACTGCATTTCCAAGAGCTTCCCTAAATAGTTCAGCTCGTCGGGGTGGGAATACTCGCTTAAATGTTCCGTCAAGCCGGGGATAGGGGATTGAAATTCTGTGAAATGCCATTCCTCGTAGTGCTTGAAGTCAATCCCGATACGGTCAAAGACTTCTTTCAGATGTTCGGCAGTCGTGGGGAACGTCACCCATTCGCCCGCGGGTCTGCCCTCGGTGTACTTCCCAAGATTGGAAAGATAGCCGCTTAAAATCGGTTCTGCCATTTGTCTGCTCCTTTCTTCGTTCATCATGCGGTGCATAAGCTCGTAATCTTCGTAGCTCTGTCTACCGTCAAATACATAGGGGTCAAAATCCTCCCCGTCCCGGTAGGGCTTTTCGGAAAAGGGAAGCCCCGCTTCATGGGCTGCGGCTCTCGCTTCCTCGATAACCTCCGGGGGAAGCCTGTCGTCATGCGCCCCGATAAAACCGTCAATGTCGTTCATGCTGTTTTCATAGTGGTAGCGCACTCCGGCGGTCAGCTCGTCAAGGCTCATGTCCTCGCCTAAATGCCCGCAGTAATAACCGTTTAAGATAACGGCGGCGGGGTCGGTGCTTTTGATTTCCTCTAACCGGCTCCTGTCCTCTGGGTAGAGCGTGTCGTCCATATCAAGATGAAAATATTCCGCGTTCCATGAACGCCCCTGTTTCCAGAACGCTACCCATGCGATACCGTCCCTAAGCTCGTCTTGATAGTCCTTTACGGTGTCCCGTAAACTTGCCATAAATGAAAACCTCCTTTCTCTGCGTCAGCGTCATAAGCTGCATTTTTTGGCTGCATAGCCTACTACGGTACACCCGCATTTCTGCCAAAGATTTATGAAAATTTTTAGAGGGTGAAGCCCTCCGCAAAAAGAGGGTTTGGGAAACTTCCCAACAAGCAAAATCCCCGTCCGGCGCGTCAGCGGCAGGACAGGGATTTACGGAAGTGGGTACCCGCTTCCTATGCTTGCTATTCAAGTTTTTAGTTCTTCTGCACTTCGATACGGTAGTTGACGTATTTCCCGCCAGTATCGGCTAAAACGATAGTTCCGTCGTAGGTCTTGCCTGTTTTCGGGGAGTAGAGTTTCTTCACATTCGCCTTGCCGGATTTAAGGAGCGCGGCGGCAATCTTCGCGGAAAAAGCGGTCTTGCGTTCCTCAAAAAAGCGGTCGTTCTTCCACATGACAAAGGCACATTCTTTGTTGCTGCAATAGTAGTTTTTCTTCCCTTCATGGACGGGGGAACCGCAACGGGGGCATTTCCCAATAGAGGGCTTTTCCTCCCGGAACAAATCCTTTTTCCCGTCCAGTGCTGCGGCGTGTGTCTGAATAAGCTCCCGCGCCATAGCTTCAATGCCGGACAGAAATTCGCCGGGGTCTGCGGCTCCCTTTGCTATCTGCGTCAGATTGTTTTCCCATTCTGCGGTAAGCTGCGGGGAAGTGAGCATATCCGGCAGCACTGATATAAGGGCGGCTCCGTTTTGCGTGGGGATAAGCTGCTTCCCCTTGCGCTCTGCAAAGCCGCCCTTTACCAGTTTTTCAATGACGGCGGCGCGGGTGGCGGGAGTGCCAAGCCCCCGGCGTTCCGCGTCCGGGTCGGTGTCCCCGTTCCCGGCGCGTTCCATAGCCGACAAAAGGCTTGCTTCGCTGTGGGGCTTCGGCGGCGTTGTGGTATGCTCCGTTACTTTTGCGGCGGGGTTAGGAAAGCCCTGTCCCTCGGAAAGCTCCGGCAGCGTCACGTCTGCATTTTCCCCGTCCTCCGCTTCGGGCTTATCTTTCAGCGTCGCCCGGTATCTGCGTTGAAGCTCTTTCCAACCCTCCGCAAGTACGGTCTTTCCCCTTGCGGTGAAGTCTGTCCCGGCGCATGAGAAAACCGCCGTAACCGCTTCATAAATATGCGGCTCGGCGGTGGCAAAAAGCAGACGCGCCCCCGCAAGGGTAAGGATATTCTTCTCGCTTTCCGGCAGCGCGTCCGGGTCAGCCTTTGCAAGCTCCATAGTGGGAATGATTGCGTGGTGGTCTGATACTTTTTTACTGTCTAATACCTTTACAACCTCCGGCGTGAAGTCCGCGCCCGCCATAAATGGGAGTTTTTCGCAAAGCAGCGCGATAATGCCCGCTGCGGTGCCGCCCATGTCGTCAGTAAGAAAGCTGCTGTCCGTCCTCGGATAAGTCAAGAGCCGCTTTTCATAAAGGGCTTGTGCAAGGTCAAGGGTCTGCTTCGCGGTGTAGCCGAAAATGCGGTTCGCTTCCCGCTGCAAAGAGGTAAGGTCAAAGAGCTTCGGTGGGGCTGCGGTTTTCTTCTCTCTGGTGAGGGAAACGCATACCGCCGTTTGTGTTTCGCAAGCCCCTTTCAGCGCGGCGGCTTCTGCCTTGTCTGAAATCCTTTCACTTGCCGCTTCCGCGCCGGATAAATCAAGGCGCACATGATAATATTTTTCTTTCTGGAAATGGGAGATAGCCGCGTCCCGGTCGGTAAGCATTTTTAAGGTCGGGGTCTGGACGCGCCCCACGTTCAAAGTCTTTCCATACAGGCAGGAGAAAAGCCGGGTGGCGTTAATGCCGATAAGCCAGTCAGCCTTTGCGCGGCAGAGTGCAGACGCAAAGAGCGCGTCATAGTCCCGCCCGTCTTTGAGGGAAGCAAAGCCCGCCTTGATTGCCCCGTCCTCCATTGAGGAAATCCACAAGCGGCGCATGGGCTTCTTGCAGCCCGCCGCTTCGTAGACAAAGCGGAAAATCAATTCTCCCTCGCGCCCCGCGTCACACGCATTTACCACTTCGGAAACGTCGGCGCGGTGCATAAGCTCTTTTAGGGTTTTGAATTGCTTCCCCTTGTCCGGGTCAACGGCGTACTGCCATTCCTCCGGCAGAATGGGTAAGCTGTCAAGCTGCCATTTCCTATATTGTTCCCCGTAGGCGGCAGCTTCCGCAAGTTGTACCAAATGCCCGACGCACCATGAAATGAGGTAGCCGCCGCCCTCGATATATCCGTCTTTCTTTTCCTTAATGCCAAGCGCGGCGGCGATAGTCTGCGCCACGCTCGGCTTTTCTGCAATCACAAGTCTAAGTGCCATGAAAAAATCCTCCTTTCAGCGTTCCGGCTCGCTTGCCTTTTTCTCCTGTGCCTGTTTCAGACAGTAGCCCACACAAGGGAGCTGCCCTTTGTACGGACAGGAAGCGCAAGCCGGGGAATGGGGAACGGGCGGCGCATTGTCACGCCGCCCGCCCGGTCTTTGTATCATCATCTTTTCAAAGGGATTGTCGGTAAACAGGGTCATGCTTCCTCGTCCTCCTGTTCTTCATCAGAAAGCCCGTCCCCCTCGTCCGGCTCCGGCTCGTCCTCGTCGTAGTCGTCAAAATCGAAATCTTCAAGGTCGGTGCCGCCCTTGACGTTCTGCTTGCGTCTAATAAACTTAAAATAATAGAGTGCGCCCCCGCCGCCAAGAAGTGCCACGACAAGGAAAAGCATAAGCCCGCCTGTATTGCCTTTTTCTTTGGGCTGCTCCGTCGGTTCCTCGGTTTCCGGCTCCGCTTCCTTTCCGCTGCAAGCGGTCATGTTGTCCTTGCAGACGGGGCAGCTCACATTTACTTTCCCGGCTTCGCATTTCCCGGTGCAACTGCAAACGGCGGGCGGGGCTGCTTCGGTGCTTCCGTCCTCCATAAGTGCTAAGAGGTCGGCTTCGTCCACTTGATTAAGGAAATGTACGGTGTCCTCGCCCTCGTCGTCCCGGTCAATGAGAATATAAAAGTAATTGCCGTTTTTGGTCGTTACGGTGATAAGCTGCTTGTTGCCGCCGAAATCGTCTACAAGGGTCGCGTTCCCGTCCGGGGTGAGGGGTTCTTCCTTTTGGGGTTCCTCGTAGACAACGCCGCTGTCATTGGTAGCGTCCTCGCCCTCCGGGGTCTGTGCAAAGGCGGTGACGGAAAAGCCGCCCATAAGTACAAGGGCGGCGCAAAGTGCGGTCAAGGTTCTAAAGATTTTCTTATTCATTCTCGGTGTCCTCCATTTCTTCGGTGTCGTGGTCTGCGGGTTCTGCGGGGTAGCCCGGCGCGGCTTCCATGCCCGGAATACCGCCCCCGGAAAGCATAGCGGAAAGCTCATGCGGGGAAAGGCGCATGGAGCGCACAAGCTGTACGATTTGCAGGTTTTCCGCTTCGGTTTTCTGCGCTTCAAGCCCCCTTAATTTGTTCTGGTACTCGGTGATTTTCTCGCGGGTCTTTGCAATCTCCTTGTCGATACGTTCAATTTTGNTCATAGCCATAAATCAATTTCTCCTTTCAGATTTTCAGTGTTATGTTTGTTTTTAGTTCCAGTTCATCAGCCCATATCCTTTGATACAGGAATAATTGACGGGGTAGCTCTTTATCTTGCAGGCGTCGCCGGAATTGCCCTCGACGGTATAGACGCGCTCCCCGTCCGTCCCGATAACAAGCCCTACATGGTCTGCGCTCCCGTCCCCGTCCCAGTCGAAAAAGATAGCGTCGCCGGGGGCGATATTCGCATAGCCCCTCGCGCCCCATTGCCCGCGTGACTGGNACCAGGGTACGCCCTGTGACTGGCACCCGGCAAAGCGCGGCTCGGATAGCCCCGCCTGTCCGTAGCACCACGAAACGAAACAGGCGCACCATTCCACGCGGCTGTTAAATCCGTACCAGCTCCAAAAGGGTCGCCCGCCCACGTTGCCGACTTGCCGCTTCGCAAGGTCTACAACGGCGGTGTTGCCGGGGCGTGTGCCGTTTACAAGCTGTACTCCGCTTAAATCCTCGGACGCGCCCATATCGGGGGAACCGCCGCCGAAAATCAGCGGTTTGTTGCCGCTTGTTTCCAGATAGACGCGGTACATTTCAAGCTGCTCCGGCGTTAGAAGTTCCTCCGCAATCTCGGAAATGGGCTTGTTTGTCAGCTTCACGTTAAGGATATGGTACTCGTAGGGTACTTCCTCGGTGGTCGTTTCCCCGGTTTCCGGGTCTGTGCTTGTTTCTGTGCGGTAGCGGATTTCCGTTTCTTCCGTCAGCGTCAAGGTGTACTGCATGGCAAAGACGCGGTTTAATTCTGCCTGTGCGCTCTGCGGGGTGTAGGTCTGTAAAAGTGCGGTGAGGTAGGACGCTAACTCATGGGGGTTATGCCCGATACTGTCAAGGTCATAGCGGTATTCATCATAGCCGGGGTGGGTGCTTTCGATATTGTCAATCTGCTGCTGAAGCTCGGCTTCCTTTGCGGCGTAATTATTTTCCGTCGCCACAAGGTCGCTGTCCTCCGACGTGTAGGAAGTCCCAAGTATGCCGTTCATCAAGCCGGAGAACATGGAGCCGCAAGAGGAAAGCCCCGCCGATACCATGATGAATAAGAGCAGCGCGGCAACGGCGATACATACGCCCGCCGGGTGCCGCCCTACAAAAGCGATTGCCTTTTTTGTTTCCTCGGCGGTCTTTTTTGCCGCCTTGCGGGTGTTCTCTGCGGCTTTCTGCGCCGTTTTTGCGCCGCCTTTCCTTGCCGCCTTTGCATACTGCCGCTTGATTTGCTGCTTCTGCATGAAGCGGGAAAGGGGATTGCCCGCAATCTGCGGATTGTCATGCAGGGCTTTGTGGTACTGGAAATCCACATTCGCCTTGAACGCCGCTTTCTCTGCCTTTGCCGCCGCCCGGTAGGGTTTGAGCTTGTGGCTGCGGTAGCCCTCCTTGACTTTCCGCGCCCCGTACTTTGCGCCGCGCTCTGCCAGTTCTTCGGATTTGTGCGCCCCCTCAACGCCGGAATTGTCCTTTTCAACGGAATGTATCTTGTTGTGGACGAAAATACCCGCTTCCTGTGCGGGGCGGGATAGCGGGTTATTGTGGGGCTTATTCTTTCCTATGGGCTTTTCCCGTTCCTCAAAGCGTAGGCGGGTCTTGCCTTTCCCGGTGGCTTCATCAAAGGTGCGCTCCCGTACAAGTTTCTTTTCTTTGGGGATAGCAGCCTTTGCCGCGTCCAGACGGTCGGCTGCTTTGTCCGATTTTCGGATATACCTTTCAAGCTCCGGCGTTGCCCGTTCCTCGTCGGTAAACTGCAAACGGGAAGATTTTTCTTTTGCTGTGGCTTCTGCCTGTGCTTTCCTCGCCGCCTTTTTGCTCGCCTTTCTGGTACGCGCCCCGTCGATACGTTCCAAGACGCGCTCGGCTGCTGCGGTGTCCTGTTCCCGTTCTGCCCCCGGCGCATGGGGAAGCGGCGGCGCGGCGGCTGTGGGCGCGGGAGCTGCGCCGCCCGGTAGGGGCTGCGCTGCCTGTTCCGGCGGCTGCGGTGCTTCGGTCTTTGCAAAGTCCGCGTCCCTTATCCGCTTGCTGATACGTTTCTTTTTCCCGGTGGCGGCGTTTACCTCGACAGCCCCCTCGCGGGTCATTTTCAGCATGGTCTTGTCACTGGATTTATACTGTTTCATGGTCTGCCACCTCCTTTTCCCAGACGCACCATTCCGAACATTTCCCGGTTTCCATGTCCGCGATATATTTTAAGATTGGGTAAACCTGTGCCGGCACTACGGCGTTCCCAAGCGTTTTTAGGCGTTTTGACCTGTCCTTTGTGTTCGGGGACAGCCGGGGAATATCCGTAGGCTCTATGCACCAGAGGATATTTCCGTCCACCCCTGTGGGAAGCCCATCAGCCATTCCACCCATTCCGGGTTGAAGCGCAGGGACGGGTCTGTTACCGGCGTCAGAAAATAGATTGTTTCCGAAAGCCCCGCCGACCAGTACCTCCCGTCCCGTTTCTTCCGGCGGAACGCCCCGTTTGGGGATATGCTTATCCGTTCCGTCCTTGTCCTTGAGCCTGTGTCGGCGGCAAGGGGAGTAGGAAACATCAATCCCCACGATAAAAGTTCGCTTGCGTTCATGCCATGCGCCGACGGCACAAGCAGGAAGTACGAATGTCCAAACAGCATATCCCGCTTTTGCCAGGTCAATGAGCGTTTTGTGGAACCCCATATTGATGAAGTTAGCAACATTTTCGCCAAGCACATAATGGGGCCGGAGTTCGTTAATGACGCGGCACATTTCCGGCCAGAGGTAACGGGTGTCCTCAAACCCCTTTTTTGGCCCGATACTGGAAAAGGGCTGGCATGGGAAGCCGCCGGAGAGCAGCGTGAGTTCTTTTTTTCCTGTCCGTTCATAGAAAGCCTCCTTTGTCAGAGTGTGTATATCTCTGAAACGTGGAACGTCCGGCCAGTGCTTTTCCAATACTGCGGTTGGGTAATCCGCCCATTCGCACTGGCAGACGGTTGTGAAGCCTGCGGCTTCGGCGGCTATGTCTATGCCGCCTATCCCGGTAAACAGGCTTAAATGTGTCAGTGGTTTTATATTTTTTTCGTTTTTTATCATGCTTCGCCCACTTCCTCCGGCTTCGTCGTCATTACCCGGTAAAGCTCGGTGTCTTTCGGGAAGCGGTCTACAAAGGGCAGCACCACGTTTCCGTAGAAGATAAGCCCCTCGCCCGCTTCGGTGTGGGTGACATATTTCATCTGCTGCGGGGAGATGTTGAGCTGCTTTGCAAGGATAGCCCGGTCGCCCGCCGCCTGATTGAGCATGAGGACAAAATCAGAGTTTTCAAAGATATTCTCCACTTCGCGGGAAGCAAGCAAATCCTTGACGTTCTGCGTAATGGCTGTGGGTATGCCGCCCCATTTTCTGAAACGCTTCCAGATTTCAACGGAATAGGCGGCGGTCTGTTCCTCTTTCAAGAGAAGATGAAATTCGTCCATAAAATACCGGGTGGATTTCCTTTCTGCCCGGTTGACGGTGACGCGGTTCCATACCTGGTCCTGCACAATGAGCATACCTAATTTTTTGAGCTGCTTCCCAAGCTGCTTGATGTCAAAGCAGACAAGGCGGTTTGAAAGCTCTACATTCGTCCTGTGGTTAAAGACGTTAAGGCTCCCGGAAACATAAAGCTCCAACGCCGCCGCGATACGCGCCGCTTCCGGCTCCGGCTGCTTCAAAAGCTCGTCGTAGAGGTCGCCCAAAATCGGCATTTTTTCCGGGGCGGGGTCTGCAAGGAAAGGGCGGTACACGTTCCTAACAGCGCGGTCAATGACGGTCTTATCGACGGGCTGCAAGCCCTCCTTGCCGCCTATGACAAGCTCGCAGAGGGAGAGGATAAAGTCGGATTTCAGCGCAAGGGGGCTGTCGTCCTCGGAATAGTTGAGGTTAATATCCATAGGGTTCACATACTGGGGCTTCCCGTCAATGCCCTTGCCCGTAGGCGATAACCGTATCACTTGCCCGTCAAGCCGCTGCACAAGGGAAAAATACTCTGCTTCCGGGTCGCAGATAATTATGTCGTCGTCGGTAATGAGGAAAGCGTTTGTCATTTCCCGTTTGGCTGCAAAGGATTTCCCGCTTCCCGGCGTACCCAAGATTAAGCCGTTGGGGTTCTTTAGCTGCTTGCGGTCGCAGAGTATCATGTTGTTAGACAGGGCGTTTAAGCCGTAGTATAAAGCCGCGCCAGATTGAAAAAGCTCCTGTGTGATAAAGGGGATAAAGATAGCGGTGCTTGACGTGGTAAGCCCCCTTTGAATGGGGATAAGGTTCTCCCCAAGCGGTACAGAGGACATAAGCCCCGCTTCCTGTTGGTAGTCAAGGCGGGTTAAGGCGCAGTTGTTCTTCTGTGCTATGCCCGCCGCCGCGAACACGTCGTTTTCCAGTTTCCTTTTTGTGTCTGCCATGTTCACCACAAGGAACGTCAAGAGGAACATTCTTTCATTCCGGCTCTGCAAGTCCTGTAAGAGGTTCTTCGCTTCGCTGCCGAAAGTGGCAAGGTCGGACGGGATTATATCCATGTCGTAGCCGCTGCGTACCGCTTTTTTCTGTTCTTCGATTTTCATTTTGTCAAGGTCGGTGATTTTCCGCTTGATTGTCTTTATGGCTTCGGTCTGGTCGATACTGTGGATATGCAGATTGACGATAACGCCCGTTTCCAAGTCCAGAATGTCAGATAAGATACGGTCGTTTAATTCCGGCGCAAGGATTTCAAGGAATGAAACCGCGCCGATTTTGCGCCCCATGCGGAAATACCGCCCCTCGCCAAAACGGAAAGAGGACGGGGCGATAAAGTCCTTTGTGGAAAGCCCGGACGGGGCAAGCCATGAAAAATCAAAGGCAAACTGCCCGCCCTCCGGGTGGAAAATGCCATGCAGCATTTTAAGGCGTTCATAGCCTGTCATGGGGCGGGCAGACACGCCCAAGAGCTTAAAGTTGTTGAGTACGTCCGTTTCGATACGGGCAAGGCGGGATTTCGCCGCGCCCAGACTGTCGGCTTCAATGGCAAAGGTGATATATTTTGCTTTGACAAGCCCGTTGTTTCCCTTTGCAAGCTGGTTTTTCAGCATATCCCGGTATTCTGTGCGGATAGAATTGAAAGCGTCCTCCTGTGCCGGGATATTGACCGCCTTTTCCGCTTCGCCCCGCTGCGTCCCTTGATTGATGAAAGAGAGCTGCACCGAAACGGAAGCGTCAAAGTAGTTGAGGAAGTCGCACCAGTTCTCAAAAATGGCGGTCTTGTCGTCTGCCTGTGCAAGCTGATAGTTAATATCTTCAAAGGCGACGGTCTTTGAGTATTTCCGTCCCGTAACCTTGCAGATACCGTCCGGGTACATCTGGATATAGGGGATTGTCTGCTGCGCGGTGTGGGCTTTCCCGTCGCCCTTTGCCTGTCTGATGATTTCCGCAATCTGCTTTTTCTCGGCGCGGGTGAGCTTGCGGGGCGGGTTAGCCTTTGCGCTTCCCGCCGCGCTGTTTCTTCGTGTTTCCTTTTGCAATCGCTGATACCTCCTTTTCAAGTTTTCTCTGCCGTTCTAAGACGGAATAAAAGTTGTCTGTCCTGTATGGTCGTTCTTTGGGGGCTATGAATTTCGTCCGTATGATGTTCTTCACCACCACTTCAAGGGGCTGTCCATGCTTTTCATACATGGCGAACAGGAAACAGGGNAGCATGACGGCAATCATAGCCATAGACGCAAGGCTTGTGCCTGTGCTGTCTTTGAGCAGAAAGAAAAGCGGCAAGCCGAACAGGAGAGCCGCCGCAAAACATACAATCTGCCGTTTGGTAAGGTTGAACGCTACTTTTGTCTTGACTTTGGATAAGTCTTTGGGTACGGGTACATACGCCAAGTGAAAACCTCCTTTCTCTGGGTTTGGTGTTGCTGTAATTTTCCATAAGGGTAATCAAGGCAAAGGTCAATCTATGCCCTTTGCCCGCCCGTATTATATGGGGGTTATCCGCGTCAAGGTCGGGTCGTATTTTCGCCGCTTCGCTCTGAAAATCTCCACCCTGCCCTTGACACGCCGCTAATGCGCGGAAAAAATCGACTTCGCCAGTGCGCCGGATTTGAACAGGGAGAAACAGAGGATAACGGTATAGGCTGCAAGGGAGAATATCGCGCTGTGCAGGTTGTCCGCTATTATCATGTTGTTTACCAGTACGGCGTAAATGCCGACGCATATCATAATGAGGAAGCCTTGAAAACCGATAGCGAACAGGGATTTTAGGTAGTTGTTTCCTATCTGCCCCCATTCCCGGTTCGTCATAGTTGCAAACGGGATAGGCGATACCGAACAGTAAAGGTAAATTTCTATCATGCGCCCGTAGAGGATAACGGTTATCAGTACGGACATTATCTTCATGCACAAGCTCACAAGGCTTGTTTCCATGACAAGTAAGAGCAGTTCGGGGATTTCCATAGCGTCAAGCCCGCTCTGCATGGAAGCAAGGGCGGCGGCAACATCAATCTCTGTGCTGCCGCCGATTACCCCCGCCGCGCCGGAAACAATGTGCTGCGCCATATCGAACACCGCCATAGTGATGTCAAAGGTGTGCGTCACAAGGTAGACTGCCACAAACGCCTTGAACACCCACTTGAAGAACATGGAAGTGTCAACGTCGTGCATATTGTTCTTTTCCGTTACCATGCTGATAAGCTCATAGCATAGGACGTAGGTAATGACAAGCCCCGCAATGGGTACGATTACATTCTCACTAAGCGTCTGTATCATGGAGAATATATTTGCGTTCCACCCTTGCGGGGTCTGCCCTACCTCTGCGGCGATAGTGCCGACTTTCTCGTTTACGTCCCCGAACATAGTTGACAGATTACCGTTTATGGCTCCTATGAGGATTTCCTTTATCCATTCGTTAATCGCGTCAAGTATGCTCTGCATAAGCCTTTACCCGCGCTTCTTAACCGAACAAGCCGGAAAGCAGCGGTACAAGGGTCATGCCGATAAGGGCAACGCCGCCGCCCGCCATAAGCTGCTTCATGCCCTGGCTTTTCGCGCCCGGATTGTCGTTGCCGTAGCCCTCCATCAGATTGATTACGCCCCAGATACCAAGCCCGGCTCCAAGTGCTACAACAAGGGTCTGCAAAACGTCTACTGCGCTATTGAAAAATGCCATAAATATATCCTTTCTGCCGCGTCTGCGGCTGTCCGGCAAGCGGACAAAAGGCGGTCAGCATATGCCGCCGCACAAAAAAACCGCCCTCTGGTAAAGGCGGCTGTCCCCGCGCTGCGTAAGTCCTGCGGCGCGGCGGTATTCAGTTGTAAGGGGTGCGGCTCCTGCCGCTGTGTACTGCGCCGGAAAGTGGGGGCGCGTATCATGTAGCCGGTATGGANAGATGTGATTGCTTCAATCGCTCCTTTCTGTGTCCCGCTGTGCTGCCGGACGTTTTTTTCAGACTTGCGGGAAGTGAATAGCTTGCGTAGCAAGGTGTTCGCTTCCTGCAAGTTCACAAAGGGGTAGCTGCCGCAAGGCAGCGTAGGGGAAGTGTAGCTTCCCCTGTCCCCCGGCGGTCTGCCATGCTGTCACTGTTGCGGGATAAGCCCCCGGCGCGTGACATACTCCGTTGCAAAACGGCGGTGTTCCGCTTCCTTTTCCCGCCAATACTCCCATAATGCAGCGTCGGCGGCTTCCGCAACATTCATTAAAAACCGTTCAAGCTGCTTTTGTTTTTCCTCTGCGCTACGTTTCCTCATGGTCTGCGTCCTCCTGTAAGTCTGCCGCGTCAATCTCGTAATAGTCAAAAACCTCGTNGGGCTTGACAATGGCGGGGCGGCGTTTAAGGTGCTTTTCCATGTCAAAGGCGTTCTTCGGGTCTGCGTCGGACAGGTACTTGTATTTCGGGTGCTTCGTTATGTCGAATTTGTCCGAAAAGAACGGGCGCACCCCGCGTAGTTGCAAGATACATTTCCCTCCGTCCATGACTGCGATTTCATCTTCCGTCATAAGCTGCTTTCCCAATTTCTGATAGTTCAGCCCATGCGAAAGCTCCCGCCCCCTTGTTTCGGAAGTGTTGAAGCTGTCTATCGTTTCCTTGCCTAAAATCTCCGATATTTCTTTAAGGGTGGTTTTCTCCTTGCCGCCCAAAAAAAGCGTGGTGTCGCAGTTGCCGACTATGGTATCGGCGTTGTCCTTGTAGATTGCCTTTAGCTGTGACTGGCTCTGCAAGATGATTGACGCGGATATTTCCCGGCTCCGTATCGTTGCAATGAGCTTTTCAAACTTCGGTATCTGCCCGATATTCGCAAATTCATCAAGTAAGCACCTTACATGGACGGGAAGCCGCCCGCCGTATTCATCATCTGCCTTGTCGCATAAAAGGTTGAATAACTGTGTGTAGAGAATACTCACGACAAAGTTAAAGGTGTCGTCGGTGTCGCTGATAATCACGAAAAGGGCGGTCTTTCTGTCGCCTATGGTGTCAAGCTCCATTTCGTCGGTTTCCATAAGCTCCCGCAGCTCCTTAATGTCAAATGGGGCTAACCTCGCGCCGCATGAGATAAGTATGCTTTTTGCGGTCTTGCCCGCCGCCAGTTTGTATTTTTTGTACTGCTTGACTGCAAAATGCTCCGGGTCTTTTTCTTCCAGACGTTCAAACATGAGGTCAACCGGGTTCTGGAAATCCTCGTCGTCCTCGCGGGCTTCCGACGCATTTATCATTTCAAGCAGCGTCGTGAAGTTCTTCTCGTCCTCCGGGGCTTCATACCAGATGTAGCCGATTAGCGCGGTGTAGTAGAGCTTTTCCGCTTTCACCCAGAAATCCTCGCCGGATTTTTCCCCGTCGCCTTTGGTGTTGGCGATAATGGTATTGACTAACTTCAAAATGTCCTTTTCGCTCCGCAGATAGGCAAAGGGATTGTATTTCATGGATTTTTTGAAGTTAATCGTATTTAGCACTTTGATACGGTATTTGTACCGCTGCAACATTTTCCCGGTTTCCAAAATCAGTGTTCCTTTCGGGTCAGTGACGATATACGACGTTGGAAAATCCTTTGACGTACATTGCATGAGCGACGGTTTCACAAAGAACCGGGTCTTGCCGCTGCCGGAACCGCCGATTACAAGGATATTTTTGTTTCTTGCGTATTTCGGCTGCTTCGGGCGGCTGTTCATGGTAAGCCGTTCCGTCTGCGTTAAGGGGATATTATTCTCACATACCGGGTCTGTGTACGGCTTTATGTCGTCAGCCCCGCCCCAACGCGCCGAACCGTATTCTGTCCCACGGCGGTATTTCTTCGCGTTCTTGCCTTTGGTGTAGATAATCAGCCGGACAATGACCGCCCCCGCAATGCCGATAAGTAAGTCTGCCGGGTGGAAGCTCGGCGCGATACTGGAAAAGGCGGCTGTAAAACCGTCCCCAAGATGTAGCAGCTTTGCGCTTGCGTCCGCGCCGGGGGAGAGCCGGACAGCCGCGCCCACTTTATCAAAGAGCCAGACAAAGAGCAGATACGGGAGATTTAGGATAAGCAGCTTCTTGATTTCCGGCTTCATAGCGATACCTCCCTGTCCTTGTTCTTGACCTTTGCCCGTTCCGCGTTCTTGCCCTGTGCGGCGTCTTTGAGCGTAGAGAGCAGCTTTCGGATAGAGGGCTTTTTCTCCTGTGTCAGCTTCTTTGCGGAAAACTCCTTAAAGGCGGCGGTCAGCACGTCCGCGTCCCGCCCCTTGAAAAAAACCAGATAGCGGGGCGGGCTTTCCGTTGCGTCCTTTTTCAGCGCAAAGTCGATACCGTACTTTTTCGCCGTACTCTCAAAGGCTTTGATATTGCCCTCGGTAATCTCAATGTTGGAAACGCCCGCGTTCTGCTTCATAAGCTGCTTTACGCTCTGCTTGCCCTGTGGCGGTTTTGCAAGCTGCTTTTTGCCCTTTGACAGTATGGCTTTCATTGCCTTTTGGAGCGTCTGGGCGGTCAGCTTCCCGGTCTTGATGTAAAGGGCTATGGTCTTTTCGTTTACTTCGTCCTGCAATTTGTCGCGTCCTCCTTTCGCGTTTCTTTATGGGGCGGCGGTCAGATACGCACCCGCAGCCCGTTCAAGTCCTCGGCTCTGATACCCACAAGATACCAGTTGTCGCCGTACTNAATCCGGGTCGGCTTCCACTTGCCCCGCACGAATACGTCAAAGCACTCTCCGCAATGCAGCCCGCCATAGTAGCTGTTTAAGTCAAAGCGGATGTCGTAACGGTCGGTGCGCTCGTCAAATACCAATGCTCCTGTCATTTTCTGTGCCATAATAAAATCCTCCTTTTGTTGTTTTACAGGCTTTCGCCCGGTTTGAATGAATAATAGTCCGGGTCGCCGTACTGCGGCTTCTTCGGTGACAGTGCGCCGCTTGCCATGTCATGGGCGACAAGGGAAGTGTAATAATTGCCGATAGTGGACGGGGCGTTGAAAAGGGCTGCTTTCAGATATTGCTTGATGTTGCGGATTTTGGTTGTGTTCTCCCGCATACAGTCAAGCACAAAGCGGATATGTTCGCCGTCCAGTTTCATAAACTTAGATTTCACAAGCTCTGCCGGGTAGTCGTCCCCCGCAATCCGTACCCGCTTCCTTGCGGTGCATACGGTTTCAAGCATGAGGTCTACAATCTCGTCAAGCCTGTCACTGTCAAACTTCATGTCCTGTTTGAGAATGTGGTAGTCGATATTGTCCTTGATGATTTCCCGGTATATATCAACTGCGCTCTGTGCTGCCGCTTCCGTTCCTTTCCGTTCCGGCGGCGCAGCCGCTTCTCTGCAAGGAGAGGGGTTAGGGGAAAGGATAGGAATGGAATGGGTACTTTGTTCATCAGTAATTATTTTTTCTTTTTTTGGTAAGTCAGTTCTTTGTATATCTTTATTTAATTGCGTTGGATTTTCCAACGTAGGTTTTTCCAATGTTGGTTTTTCCTGCGTTGGATTATCCAATGTTGGATTTTCCAATATAGGTAAATCCGGCGTAGGCGGCTGCGGCTGCTCGAATATCACATAGTCCGCGCCCCGCAAGCGTCCTTTCTCGTCGCGCTCCCTTGAACGGACGATATACCCGGCGCGTTCAAGCTCCTTAATGGCTTCGCGGATAGCGTCTATCTTCTCCCGGTTGATAAGGGATAAGCCTTTCAAGGTGTAGTCCCAATCTTCGGGGAGTGACAGCATTTGCGACAACAGCCCCTTTGCCTTTAGGGAAAGCTCCTTGTTGCGTAGGTGGTGGTTGCTCATTACGGTGTAGCCCTTGTTCCGTTCCACTCTGAAAACTGCCATAGTTCATAGCTCCTTTGCTTTGGATTTGTTACGCAGTAGAAGCGCGGTTTCGGGGGATAAGGTATAAATCCCTTTCCGCGCCAGATACGCGCCCGGAAAACCGCTTGTAGCAAGGCTTTTTCTGCCCCTACTGCGTAACAAAGGGCATGAAAAAAGCGGCGTTCCTGTTCTCCCATGTAGAGAGTAAGAAACGCCGCTTCTGCGTCGTATTCAGTTTTTAGTACAATACCCTGCTTGTCCGTCGCTCGAAAAACCTTGATTTTCCAGTGTTTTCAAAAGTATCGTTATCTAACGTCAGCTTTCAACCGCCCTGGCTTTCAGCGGATGCTTGCCGACATCAAGGCGGGCAAGATCAAGCGGGTGGTCGTCAAGGATATGTCCCGCCTGGGCCGCAACTATCTCCAAGTGGGAATGTATACCGAAATGGTGTTCCCGGAGTATGGTGTTCACTTTATCGCCGTAAATGACGGAGTGGACAGCATAAAGGGGGATAGCGAGTTTACCGCAATCCGCAACGTGTTCAATGAGATGTATGCCAAGGACACCAGCAAGAAAATCCGGGCTACATTTCAGGCCAAGGGCCGCTCTGGTGAGCGCCTTTGTACCATCCCGCCCTATGGGTATATGAAAGACCCGGAGGACAAGAAACGCTGGATTGTGGACGAGGAAGCGGCTGCTATCGTTCAGAAAATCTTTGCCCTGTGCGTAGACGGCCTGGGGCCGACGCAGATCGCCAAGTGGCTGCAACAGAATAAAATCCTGAACCCCACTGCCTACGCCCACGAAAAGGGCTTGCCGGTCTGCAACGCTCCTACGGCTAATNCCTGCAAGTGGACAAACGAAACCGTTTCCCGCATTTTGGAGCGTGTCGAGTACCTGGGCCATACGGTCAATTTCAAGACCAGCAAGCCATCGTTCAAGAGCAAGAAAAAGGTCTGGAATAACCCGTCCGAGTGGGTAATCTTCGAGAATACCCAAGAGGCAATCATTGAGGAAAGCGTGTTCCTGGTCGTGCAGAACATCCGGCAGGCCAGACGCCGCCCGACCAAGATGGGGGACATGGGTATGTTCTCCGGGCTGGTGTACTGCGCCGATTGCGGCGGCAAGATGTACCTTTGCCGGGCTAATCACTTCAAGCCGGAACAGGAGTATTACATCTGCTCCACCTATCGGAAAGACCGTACCCTATGTAAGACGCACTCTATCCGCCGTGTAGTGCTGGAAGAAATCGTACTGCGGAACCTGCGGGAAGCGATTGCCTATGTGACGCAGTATGAGGACGACTTTATCCAGCGGGCGGCGGAACGGAGCCAGCAGGAGCGTGACAAGGCGCTGGCGCAGAAAAAGGCTTTGCTGGCACAGTCTGAAAAGCGCATCGCGGAGCTGGATGTGATCTTCAAGAGGATTTATGAGGACAACATTTCCGGCAAGCTGTCCGATGATCGGTTTATCAAGCTGTCCCGTGACTATGAACAGGAGCAGGAACAGTTAAAGACCGTTGTGGAAACCCTGGGGCGGGAAGTGAAACAGCAGGAACAGAAGAAAACCAACGTCAGGAAGTTCATTTCTGTGGTAAAGAAGTACACGGACATGACCCAGCTTGACGCCACTATCCTGCGTGAGTTTGTGGAACAAATCAGGGTGTCCGACACCTATACGACCGACGAACAGCAGAAGCGGGTGAAAATCCGGGAGATTGAGATCGTCTATAACTTCATTGGTGCGTTTGATTTTGAGGGAGCGCGGGAGCAATCCCAAACTGCCCAAGACAAAAATATTGCGAAAGTCGGCGCAGCTTAACGCTACGCCGACCCTCGCTTAAAATGTTTTCTTACGTCACCGCCCCATTTGGGGCGGCTTTTTTTCAAGAGCGCAAGCCGGGCCGGCGCATTGGTTCCCTGGCAAACGCAGCGATACGAGACGACAAAAAAATTTTTCCCAGGACTGAAAGTTTCCGCCCCGCTAAATCGTATCCATAACGAGAGCGCTCCAAAGGAGTTGATACCATGAACATAAACCACCAGGCGGAGCGGCTGGCAAACGCCTACGCCGACGCGATTCTCCGCCTCAGCTACACTTATTTAAAAAACACCTACGACGCACAGGACGTCTGCCAGACGGTTTTCGTCAAGCTCCTGACGGAGCCCCGGGAATTCGNCAGCGCCGGGCATGAGCGGGCCTATGTCCTGCGCATGGCGGCCAACGCCTGCAAGGACCTTTTGAAAAGCCCCTGGCGGAAGCGGACCTGCGGCCTGGAAACCGTGCTGGAGGTCCCCGCCCCGGAGGCGGGGGACGGCTCCGTGCTGGCGGCGGTGAACGNGCTGCCCGCCCACTACCGCACGGCAATCTACCTCTTTTACTACGAAGGCTACCAGGCGGCGGAGATCGGGAAAATTCTCGGCGTGCCCACCGCCACGGTTCACACCCGCCTGGCCCGGGGCCGGGCAAGGCTCAAGGATATCTTAGGAGGTATGGACTATGAGCGATCTGTTTGATTACAAAAAGGAGATGAGCGAATTGCGCTTTACGGAGATTCAGAAGAAAGCCCTGGCGGAGGCCGCCGCCTCCGCCGCCCGGACCCCGGCAAAACGCCGCCGCCCCGTGTTCCGCACGGCCCTGATTGCCGCCGCCATGGCCGCCGTGCTGGTGGTGGGGTCCAGCGCGGCGGGGATTCTGCCCAGCCCCGCGGAGATTTTCACCCCTCTGTTCGGCGGGGCCGAGGCCCAGACGGAGGTCATTGACAAGATCGGGCGTCCTATTGGGGCATCGGACACAGACAATGGAATCACCATCACAGCGGAAGCCATCATGGGCGACCAGTACAACGCCGTCATTGTCTACACCCTCACCCGGGACGACGGGGAGCGCTTCCTGCCCGAGGGCAAGAGCCTGGACGAAGCCCATCTGATGATGGGCGGTTACGGCGGGGCCAGCTGGGTCAAGGGCGGCGGCCATGGCTCCAGCTGGTTCGTGGACGAGGACCCGGAGGACGACCGGATTCAGCTGGTGGAAACCGCCTCTTCCGACGTGCCTTTGACCTGCGGGACCGCCAACGCGGAGTTCCAGGACCTGCGCTGCATGGCCCCGGAGGCGGACCGGGACGAGATTCTCTATCNAGGCAAGTGGAAGCTCCGCTTTGAGGTGGACTACGAGGACTGCTCCGTCCGCCTGGGCGGCGGCGAAACCGTCTCCCAGGACGGCCTGAACTTCACCATCGACGAGGTGTCCGTCTCCCCCATCGCCGTCCGGGCGGCCTACACAGCGGACCTGGCGGTGGTCTGGGACAGCATGGCCTCCAGCGGGCGGCAGAGCGCCGAGGACGCCCGGCAGGCCCAGCGGTATTTGGAGAACATCGAAATTCTCCTGACGAAAACCGACGGCACGGTCATTGACCTGAGCGATTCCGGCGGCGGCATCACGCCGGACTATGAGGCCAATGTCTCCCACTGCACCAAGGGAGCGGTTCTGGATGAGATCATCCCCCTGGAGGACATGGCCTCCATCTCCGTGGGCGGCGTGACCTACGAAATTCCCCACAGCTGAATCCACAAAGAAAGGCCGGGACAATTGTCCCGGCCTTCGCCTTACTCAATTTCAATATGTACCGACTCATGGAACACCGGCTCCACCAGCCCGGGAATCTCCACCGCGTCGGTGAAATGGAGCTCCTCCGCGTACTCCTTCAAGAGGGACACAATGTAGGGATGAGGCCGCTCGTCGGGCCGCCCCGCCGCCACGCTGACCACCATGGTCTTGGGGGCCAGGCGGCTGATGGCCTNGCGGTTGCAGGANNACAGNGACGCGTGGTGGGGCACCTTCAAAATGTCGCAAGGGGTCAGGGTGTCGTTGTCCCAGACGGCGCAGTACATGTCGCCCCCCAGGACGATCTCCTTCCCGTGGTAGTACAGCCGCTGGCGGANGCTGGAGATGTTCATGGCCTTGGTCCAGCGCATGAGGTCATAGCGGTTCCGCTCCCCCCGGAAGGCCGCGTCGTACACCGCCTTCTGCCGGGGGTACAGGGAGGGCTCGCCGGGGAGGATCTCCATGGTCAGGTTCTCCGTCAGGGGAAGCGTCTCCACCTTGTCCCCGGGGATCTCCGCAAACTCCCCCACCCGCCCCGGGTGGTCCCGGAGGGCCGAGGCGTAAATATCCAGGCACCGGAGGAGGTTCCTCGCCGCGCCGGGCAGGCCGTTGTCCCCGTCGGGGTCCAGGGGGCCGTGCCCCTCCGGCGGGATGTAGGCGGAAATAAACCGGTCCACGGTTACCGCCTCCAGCACCCGGCCAAGGCCCCCGATGTGGTCCCGGTGGAAGTGGGTGGCCAGGAGGACGTCCAGGCGGCCGATGCCCTGCTTTTTCAGAAAATCCCCGGCGTAAATCCGCTGGGACCGGGGGTCCAGCTCCCCAGGGTGGTCGTCACGGACCAGATTGTCGTGGCCGCAGTCCACCAGCATGGCAAAGCGCCGCGCGCCTCCTTCCAGCTCCTGCACCAGAATGGAATCCCCGTTGCCGACGTTGATGAAATCCAAAACCAGCATCAACCATTCCCCCTCACTTTTTTATTTAAGATAGGATACCATAGCCCCGGGGGGCTTGCAAGGAAAAGCCTTCCTCCGCCCCTTCCAAAATTTCAGCCCTATTTTTGACATCCTGCTAAAACCCGGCTCCGGCCTTTTTCCGGGCGGCGAAGCCCTCTTTTTCCCCTCATCTTCTGGACAGGCGGGGAATAGGGTGTTATAATAAACTTGTTAGGGTATCTCTTATAAATGGGAGGAAGCAATCGGTTTTATGGATAGTATGACAATGGGTTTATGGACCACGCTGCTGGTCACCGCCGCCGCCGGCATCGGCGGCACCGGGCTGGGAGGCACGCTGGCCACACTGTTCCGCCGGGACTCCGGCCGGGAGGCCAGCCTGCTTTTGAGCTTCGCCGCCGGGGTGATGGTGTCGGTGTCCTGCTTCGGCCTTTTGACGGAGGCCGCCGCCCCGGGCGCCATGGAGCTGGTGGCCCTGGGGGTTTTCCTGGGCTGCGCCGTCACCGCGGGGCTGAACGCCCTGCTGGACCGGGGTCAGCCCACCGGCGGGCTGGTGCTGGCGGGGCTGGTGATGGCCGCCGCCATCGCCCTGCACAACGTGCCCGAGGGCATGGTCATCGGCGCGTCCTTCATCGGCGGCACGGTCCGCCAGGGCTGGACCATGGCGGCGGTCATCGGGCTGCACAACATTCCGGAGGGCATGGCCATCTCCGCCCCCATGGTGGCGGGGGGCGAGCGCCGCTGGCGGGCGGCGGGCCTGGCGGCCCTCTCCGGGGCCCCCACGGTGCTGGGGGCGGCCCTGGGCTACTGCCTGGGCACCCTGGGCCCCACGGCCCTGACCCTGACCCTGAGCTTTGCCGCCGGGGCCATGCTGTACGTGGTCTTCGGCGAGCTTTTGCCCGAGGCCGCCAGCCTTTGGAAGAGCAAGCTCCCCGCCCTGGCGGCGGTGCTGGGCATCCTGGTGGGGATGCTCATTGACGGGTGATTTCGTTTCCTCAAAGTGCGCACGCCAAGGACCTCTCCGCCCCGGGCGGTCCGCTGCCCCGCCGGGCCGGAGCGGCGGCGGAGCCCTTGCTTTTTAAAAATTTTTTCCTCCGGTTGTACTCCCCCGTGCAACGGCGCCCCGGCGGGAACCGTTGTTGACGGCGCTGTTCTTCGGCGCGTGAATTGACGGCGAGGAGGAACTTTTCATGAATGGAACGACACAAAAAAAGCGCCCGGTGCGGAATCAGGACGTCCGGGCGGCTATCGAGGGAGCGGGCCTGCGGTACTGGTGGGTGGCCGAGGAGCTGGGCATGGCCTGCGGCACCCTCTCCAACCACCTGCGCAAAGAACTCCCCCCGGAGGAGCGGGAGGCGGTCCTGACCGCCGTCCGGCGGCTGGCGGAGCGGCTGGGCGCCCCCGCCCCGGCATCCCCCCGCCGGGAAATGACCCTGGAGACCCGGTCTACCGTTTCCGCTCCGATCTGGCAATGAAAAACAAGGCGGCATGGCTTTCAGCCATGCCGCCTTGTTTTATTCCCCTCCGCACAGCGGGCGGTAGTACGCCACCAGCAAATCCACCACCATCCCGTAGGACTGGATGCCCCGCTCATCGCCGTAGCTTTTCAGCAGCCCGTCATAGACCTTGTTGCTGGCCTTCTGGACCGGCGTGTCCTGAAACTGGGCCCAGTAGGCGTTGTTATAGGCCAGGTCCAGCCGGACCTCCTCCGGCAGGGCCTCCCGGATGGCCCGGTAGCCCTCCGGGTCCTGGGAGTACAGGGCGTTTCCCAGATAGACGTACCCGATGAGCCAGCCGGAATAGATATACGCCGGGTCGGAGCAGGTGGTGGAGGCCAGCACCGCCAGGAAGTTGCACTCCTGCTCCGAGGCGAAGCCCCGCTGGTGGNCCAGCTCGTGGGCGATGGTGGAGGGCAGCATGCAGGCGGGGCTGTCCACGTTGACGTTGGACTCCCCGGTGAAGGAGCTGTAGAACCCGGTGAAATCCATGGCGCTCATAAGCCGGGAGAAGGCCATGGGCTTCACGCCGGGGTCGTCGAAGGCCAGGAAGGGAAAGTCCTCCGTCAGGCCGTCATAGGCGTGGACGCTGTTTTCCAGAATCTCCTCCCGGGGGACGGCGAAAAGGCCGTGTTCATCCCGCTTTACATCCCCCGCCGTCTCGGACACCCGGTCCGCGAAGTACTTTGTCACCGCCCGCAAATCCTCCAGGGCCACGGGCTGGGCGTAAATCCCGGACCGGTCCTGAAAGCCGTCGGTCCAGTAGTTGACCCCCCATAGGAGACAGAATCC
>NZ_CAJMXG010000020.1:0-26002 GCF_905219725.1 Oscillibacter sp. CU971 | reverse complement strand
GTGGGGTGGGCGTGGGTTCCGATGGCTTTGCCCGGGGCGACGCGCACCAGATGGCAGCTGAACAGCCCGCCAGTCTCCCGTTTGGTGATAAGGTGCTTGAGCTCCACGCCCTCGAAATCCGGGTGCGGGTTCCAGGGCAGGTCCCCGAAGGCGGCGTCCGCCCCCGGGAGGCGCAGGCGCCCAGAGGCGTCAAGCTGGTCAAACAAATTTGGATGTTCCATATGCAATGCTCCTTTCCAATGTGACAGGCGCCTGTCTGCTGCCAGCGTACCACGAAGCGCCGGGCGTGCCTTGTACAAAATTGCCCTTTCCACGCCCAGGCGCAAAAAACGCGGCTCCTACGGACAAACCGCAGGAGCCGCGTTTCTTGTATGTTGTCAGATCAAGCCCTGGGACAGCATCACGTCGGCTACTTTCATAAAGCCCGCGATGTTGGCCCCCAGCACCTGGTCGCCGGGTTTTCCGCACTTCTCGGCGGCGGTGTAGATGTTGTGGAAAATGCTGGTCATGATGGTTTTCAGCCGCCGGTCCACTTCCTCGAAGCTCCAGGCGTAGCGCATGGAGTTCTGGCTCATCTCCAGGCCGCTGGTGGCCACGCCGCNGGCGTTGGCGGCCTTGGCGGGGGCGAAGAGGACGCCCGTGTGCTGGAACTCCTGAATGGCCTCCGGACGGCAGGGCATGTTGGCCCCCTCCGCCACGGCGAGGCAGCCGTTTTTCACGATGATTTTGGCGGTTTCCCCGTCGATCTCATTCTGGGTAGCGCAGGGCAGGGCGATGTCACAGGGCACGTTCCAGATGCCCCGGAAGCCCTCGGTATAGGTGCTGCCGGGAACCCGGTCCGCATACTCCTTGATGCGGCCCCGGTGGCCCAGCTTGATGTCCTTCACCACGTCCAGGTCGATACCCTTGGGGTCGTGGATGTAGCCGTTGGAGTCGCTGAGGGCCACGACTTTCGCGCCCAGCTCCGTGGCCTTCTGGCAGGCGAAGATGGCCACGTTGCCGCTGCCGGAGATGACCACCGTCTTGCCCTGGAAGCTGTCGTTTTTCATCTTGGACAGCATCTCCTGGGTCAAATAGCATAATCCATAGCCCGTGGCCTCCNTGCGGACCAGANAGCCGCCGAAGGAGAGGCCCTTGCCCGTCAGCACGCCGGCGNCGTAAGTCCCCCGGACCCGGCGGTACTGGCCGAAGAGGTAGCCGATCTCCCGGGCGCCCACGCCGATGTCCCCGGCGGGCACATCCACAAACTGGCCGATGTGCCGCTGGAGCTCCGTCATGAAGCTCTGGCAAAAGCGCATGACCTCCTCGTCGCTCTTGCCCTTGGGGTCGAAATCACTGCCGCCCTTGGCCCCGCCCATGGGCAGGGTGGTAAGGCTGTTTTTCAAAATCTGCTCGAAACCCAGGAACTTCAGGATGGAGAGGTTCACCGTGGGGTGGAACCGGAGCCCGCCCTTGTAGGGACCGATGGAGGAGTTGAACTGGACCCGGTAGCCCCGGTTTACCTGGACCTTCCCCTGGTCGTCCACCCAGGGCACCCGGAAGGTGATGACCCGCTCGGGCTCCACAAAGGTCTCCACGATCCCCTTCTTCTCATACTCGGGATGCCGGTCGATGATCTGGTCCAGGCTCTCCAGAAACTCCAGCACCGCCTGGTGGAACTCCTTCTGGTCCGGGTCCCGGGTGACCACCTGGGAGTAAACCCGCTGTAAATATTCGCTCTTCAACATAAAACCGCCCCTTTGTCCGGCCCTGTCCGCCGTCTTGTAGAATGCCCGCGGCAAGGGAGAATATTCCATTTTCTGGGAGCTTTGGCGTAAAAACAGGCCGGGAAATTTCCTGTCTATAGAATATAGGAAAAGCGGGGGTCCGCACAAGAAATAAATTGACTAAANTGCGGGGGAATTTTTGTGCCCATTTAAAGCGATTATCACAAAAAAGCCCCGGCGGAGGCCCGCCGGGGCTTTCGGTCACAGGTAGAAGCGGTGGCAGCCGATGGTCTGGCGGTAGGTGCGGCTGGAGTCGATCCAGCTTCCCTGGGACAGGGCCGGGGCGAAGAAGTAAAGGGCGTCCCCGGCGGTGTTCTCCCCGGACAGGGCCCGCCGGGCCGCCTCCCGGGAAAGCTCCGTGGGCTCGCTTCGCACCGTGCCGTTGGCCACGGGCTCGAACTGCACGCCGTGTTCATCGTCAAAAATGACCTCCGGGACGCTGTCGGGGAAGTCCCCACTGGCCACCCGGTTCAAAACCACGTTGCCCACGGCGATCTGTCCCTCCAGGACCTCGCCGCCGCTCTCGGCGTGGATGATGCGGGAGAGCCAGTAGTAATCCATGGCGTCGTGCGCCGCGCCGGGGGAGGTCACCGCCGCGCCCCCCAGCCAGGGGTCCCATCGGACATCCGCGCCCAGGGCCTCCGCCGTGAGGCGCAGGGGCACGTAGGTCTGGCCCTCCACCACGTCTATCACGCAGGGATAGCCGGTTCCGTTGACGGTGAGGAGATTGCCGTCCGGGTCCGCGGAGAGGGACGCGTCCTCAGAAGCGGCCCGGGCGCAGCCTGCAGAGGCGTCCCACCAGACGGACCAGTCCCCCAGGGACTCCAAAAGCTCCCGAAGGGGGACGTACGTGGTCCCCTCTTCCACATAGGCGGAGGCCCCCAAAAACTCGCCGTCCACCTGGAAATTGGCGGGCCGGGCGGCCTGGACGGGGAGGCACAGGGCGGCGGCGGCGAGAAGTCCGACAAAGAATCTTCGTTTCATATCGTTTCCTTTCTTGTGCGGATTTTCAAGTCTGCATTCTTTCGCACCCTTTCAAGATACCGGAAACGCCGCCTCGGGGCAACCCTCAAATTCTGGAGATCGAGGGAGGGGCTGGAAAAAAGGAAGAGCCGGGACGTCCCGGCTCCTCCTGTCCTCGCTTATTTCGCCTGGGCCCGCAGGCGGAGCTGCTCCTCCGTGACGGCGTAGGCCTGTTCCGCCCAGCGGTCCAGGGGCCGGTCCACGGGGAGGGGCTTCCCCCGGCGGGCGTAGATGGCGGCGGCCACCGTCTCCAGCAGCTTGGGGTTCTTCACCAGCAGGGGACCCGTCAGCTGGGAGGCGAAGACGTTCTTCCAGTGGAAGCCCTCCGGGCCCCGCTCCTTCCCGTTGCCAAAGCCCAGGTCCAGCCCGGTCAGCAGCGGCGTCTCCACGCCGGTGACCACGCCGCACTTGTTCATGAAGCCCACCACCGCCTCGGGGTACAGGTCCGTATGGCCGTACACGTCCCCCACGATGCGCCGCTTGCCGTGCTCCGTGGTGAAAGAGGCCAGCCCCAAGCCCTCGTAGGCGCTTNCATCCGCCTCCTTCACGGTCTTGCCGATAAGGTCCATGGCCGTCCCGGCGAAGAGCATGGCGGCGCAGTCCCCGGCGGCGGCCTTCAGCGGCTGCGCGTAGCGGGCGAAGTCCTCCATAGCGGCCCTGGCGGCCCGCTCGGTGCCCGCGCCCATGCAGAAGAAGTCCCCCTTGGCAATGTCCGTCCCGCCGCCGGGGAGGACGGACTNCACGGTGACGTCACAGTCCAGGCGCTCCAGGTNGCGCGGCAACGCCAGCACATTGGCATAGCTTCCATAAAGGCTCATCAGGTCCGGGTAAAAATGGATGATCCGCACGTCCATGCCTCACCCCTCCTTTTCCACGCGGCTGAGGATCTTGTCCCGGTCGGAGAAGCAGGTAACCACGTAGAGCTCCTCGTCTCCGGCGCTTTTCAGCGNCGCCNNCGCGNCGGCGATGTCCGTCTCCACGGACCAGTTCTCCAGCGCCGTGTAAGAAAACCGCTCCGCCAGGTCGTTGCCGTACCGGCCCGCCAGTACCACCCGCTTTACGTGCGGGACATTCAGCTGGTCAAAATCAATGTCCCACAGCCAGCTGGTTTCGCTGGTAAAGTACTTCCGGCTCACCGCGTCCACAATGACCAGCACCACGCAGTCCCGCTTTGAGGCGGCGATGTAGCGCAGGTTCGTATCGTAGGCGATGGAGTTTTCGTGCTTGCTGGTCAGCAGGGTCCCGTGGCGGGCCCCCAGGCGGAAGGTCTGCATCCGGCCNTTTTTCAGNNAATANTTGCCCAGGACGGCGGCGGCGGTATCGCCGGACACGCCGCACTCCCGGCACGCGGAGTAAGCCGCCAGGATGTTGTAGATGTTGTAAATGCTGCGGAAGGCCAGGGCGATTTCCACGCCGCCGTCAATGGTCACCACGGCCTTTTCCAAATCCACCGCCGTGACGGCGTAGTCCGCGGCGGGCTTTTTATGGCCGCATTTCGTACAGCGGAAAGCCCCGATATGGTTGTAATGCACGTAGTCATACTCCATGGGGGCATGGCACACCGGGCAATAGGCCCCGTCGTGATAGGCCCCCGTGGGAGTGTCCGCGGAGATGGAGCACTTGTCCAGGCCAAACCATTTGACCGCTTCCCGCCCCCGGGCAAAGCAGGAGGACAGGGGGTCGTCGGCGTTCAGAATCAGCTTCGTCTCGGGGTGGAGGGCCGGGAGGAGCGCGTCATAGACCCACTCCGGGTGCCCGTTCCGGGTGAGCTGGTCCCGGTAGAGGTTGGTGATGACGAATTCCGTGGGGTGGAAAAACTGGAAGGTGCGGGCGGCGTAGCGCTCGTCGGACTCGATGAGCAGCACGTCGGCCCTCACCGCTCCCCCCAGCGTGGCGTGGGTCAGCACCAGGGTGGTCACGCCCTCGATTTGGTTGGAGCCCTCCTCATTGTAGACCACGGTCTTCCCGTCCGCCCGGAGGACGGCGGCGATCATTTCCACCGTGGAGGTCTTTCCGTTGGACCCGGTGACGGCGATGANGTGCCGGGGCAGCTCCACCCTCCGGAGGATGTCCGGGCAGATTTTCAGGGCGAACTTCCCCGGCATGGAGCTTCCCTTGCCGATGAGCTTGCCCACAAAATGCCCCAGCTTGCAGACTATGATGGCAAAAAGCTTTCTCACCGTCTCCTCCTTTCCGCCTCATTGGCCTCCCGCAGCTCCGCGAACGCGCGGACAGGAGCGCCGTCGGCGTCCTCAAACTTCATAGGCAGGGCGAAGAACAGGAAGTCCTTCCGTCCCCGGACCTTTTTCAGGCACAGGTTTTCAATGCTCACCACACTGTCCTTCAAAAGAATGTGGTGGATGGGCAGATGGCTGTCCGACATCCGGTCGATGCTGATGGCGTCGGTGCCCACGCCCTTCAAGCCCCGGGAGACCAGATATCTCGCCGCCGCCTCGTCGGGGACGGGGAAGGCGTCCTCCAGGAAGCCCTCCGTCCCCCAGCGGCCCTCCCANCCGGTGTAGAACAGGATGAAGTCCGCGCAGTGGATGGCCTCATAGTTGGCCCGGAGGAACTCCTCCGTGATGACGGGGCCCTCCTGAGACACGTCCAGCACCGTGGCCCGGCCGGAGAACTGGGACATGGGCATATCGTCCAGGGTCCGCCCGTCCTGCAAAAGGTGGGCGGGGGCATCCATATGGGTGCCGGTGTGGGAGGAGAGGGTCAGCAGGGTCTCCCGGAAGCCGTCCCGGGTGAGGGTGCAGGCGGGAGCCAGGGCGGGGACCGGCGTGCCGGGGAAGATGGGGATCTCCTGGGTGATGGTGTGGGTCATGTCGATCAGCATAGGGCGGCGCTTCCTTTCCGATTCATATTCAGTATGGACGGTTTCCGCGGCCTGAAAACCGCGGCCTTCATTTTTCCAGGTAAATCATCAGGGCGGCGATATCCGCCGGGGAAACTCCGGAGATGCGGGACGCCTGCCNCAGGTCCAGGGGCCGGACCGCCGCNAGCTTCTCCNTGGCCTCCAGCCTGAGGCCCTGGATCGAGCTGTAGTCAATGCCGTCCGGCAGACGGTGGGAGGCCATTTTTTTGAAATCCTCCACCTGGCTTTGCTGGCGGCGGATGTAGCCCTCGTACTTCACGGAGATTTCCACCTGTTCCCGCACGTCCGGAGGCAGGTCCGGCCTTCCCGGGTCGAAGGGAGCCAGCTCGTCNTAGNGAATCCGAGGCCGCCGCAGCAGGGCGTCCAGCGGGCTGCCCCCGGCGGCGTCCGCCGTGTCCTTGGAGGCCAGGAAGGCCGACAGTTCCGGCGACGGAGAGGCCCCGGTGCGGGCCAGGCGCTTGATTTCCCGGCTGACCGCGGCGTACTTCTCCTCCACGGCCCGGAGGCGTTCCCCGCTCACAAGGCCCGCCTCATAGCCCCGCCTGGTCAGCCGCAGGTCCGCGTTGTCCTGGCGGAGCAGGAGCCGGTATTCGCTCCGGGAGGTCATGATGCGGTAGGGCTCGTTGGTGCCCTTNGTCACCAGGTCGTCGATGAGGGTGCCGATGTAGCTCTCCGCCCGGGAGAGGACGAAGGGGTCCTGCCCCCGGAGCTTCCGCACGGNGTTGACCCCGGCCATGAAGCCCTGNACCGCCGCCTCNTCATNGCCGGAAGAGCCGTTGAACTGCCCCGCGCCGTAAAGCCCGGGGACGGCCTTGACCTCCAGGGAGGCGCTGAGGGCCAGGGGGTCGATGCAGTCGTACTCGATGGCGTAGGCAGGCCGGGTCATCACCGCCCGGCGGAGGCCCGGGACGCTGTGGAGCATCTGGATCTGCACGTCCTCCGGCNTAGANGAGGAGAAGCCCTGGATGTAAAGCTCCTCGGTGTCCAGGCCCATGGGCTCCACGAAGAGCTGGTGGCGGAGCTTGTCTGGAAAGCGGACGATTTTTGTTTCAAAAGAGGGGCAGTACCGGGGCCCCACGCCCTCGATGAGGCCGGAGTACATGGGCGCCCGGTCCAGGTTCTCCCGGACCACCCGTTTTGTCTCCTCCGTGGTCCAGGTGAGCCAGCACACGGCCCGGTTAAAGGGCGGGTCCTTGGTGGAGTAGGAGAAGGGCACGGGCAGCCCGTCTCCGGGCTGGACCTCCATCTCGTCAAAATCCACCGTCGCCGCGTGTACCCGGGGGGGCGTTCCGGTCTTGAAGCGGCGGAGGGGGAGGCCCAGTTTTAAGAGCGAGTCCGTCAGCCTCCCGGCGGCGTGCATGCCGTCGGGACCGGAGTCCTCCACCCACTCGCCCACGATGGTCCGGCCCGCGAGGTAGGTCCCCGTGGCCAGGATCACCGCCCGGGCATGGAACGCCGCCCCGGTGGCCAGGACGGCGGCAAAGCCCCCGCCCTCCAGCGGGCGGAGGGCCGCCACTTCCCCCTGGCGGACGGTCAAGCGCTCCTGCCGCTCCAGGGCGCGCTTCATGCGGCCCTGATACTTCCTTCGGTCCGCCTGGGCCCGGAGGGACCAGACGGCGGGGCCCTTGCCCTTGTTCAAAAGGCGGTACTGGATGCAGCACTCGTCGGCGGCTTTTGCCATCTCGCCCCCCAGGGCGTCCAGCTCCCGGACCAGGTGCCCTTTGCCCGTGCCGCCGATGGCGGGGTTGCAGGGCATGTTGCCCACCGCGTCCAGGTTGATGGTGAAGATGATAGTCTCCATTCCCAGGCGGGCGGCGGCCAGGGCGGCTTCNATGCCGGCGTGGCCCGCGCCGATAACGGCGACGTCGAATGTTCCGGCGTGAAATTCCCGCATCGCTTCAGCTCCTGTGGGCGGATCGGTTCTCCGTCCGGCCCATCAGCCAGTCTACGGAGACATCATAATAGTCGGCAATCCGAAGCAGTTTTTCATATCTTGGGTAGCCGCCTAATTCCATGTCCTGATAGCCCCGGAAGGAAATTCCGATTTCCGCCGCCACGGCGGTTTGGGACATGTGCAGCTCTCTTCGCAGCATGCGGACTCTATCAGAAAATTCCATAAATCCCCCTCGATAATACGCGAGTATTTGCGCTGTTATAAAATTATACAAGAATTCGAGCAAACGGAGGCTTTATTATGACAGAGATCCCCCAAATCGTGGAAGGCCTCTATTTCCAGCAAGTCACCATCCCGGACAAAAAGGACTGGCCGGACTATCTCCGGGGCGACCCGGCGGTGATCCGGGGATTGTATTCCTTTTATTACGGCCTCCGCATGGGTTCCCAGATCTCCGACGCCCTGCGGGAGGAGACATTTACTCTCTCCGAAGAGTGACCACCGCCACCTCCGGGCGGTTGAACAGCCGGAAGCTGGGCCCCGTGTTCCCCAGGCCCCGGGTGACGAACAGCGTGGACCCGTTTTTCTCATACAGCCCCGCCGTATAGCTGGGGANCAGCGATCGGTCCGTGGACACCAGCCCGTCGGTGAAGGGCAGGCGGATTACGCCGNCGNGGCCGTGGCCGGAGAGCACCAGGTCCGCTCCCAGGAGGCTGTACTGCTCCGGGAAATGGTCGTTCCGGTGGGCCAGCAGCATCCAAAAAGCGTTTTCTCCATAGGCGGCGCGGACTTCCTCCGCCACCGCCTCCGGGGACTTCTGGTCCGCGTAGCCGTTGGGATCGTCAATCCCCGCCAGCACCGCCGTGTCCCCGTTCCGCTCCAGGGCCAAAAACTCGTTGGACAGCACCGTCACGCCCCGGGCCTCCAGGGCCTTTTTCAGCTCGGGCACGTCCCCCACGGCCCATTCGTGGTTTCCGGTGACGTAGTAGGTGGGGGCGATGCCCGCCAGGCCCGCCGCCGTCTCTTCCGCGTAGCCCTCCGGCACATCACGGAAGGCGTCCAGCAGATCCCCCACCAAAAAGATATATTCCGGCTCCTGGGCCTTCACGGCTTCCAGGAGCTTCCCGTTTTTCCCGCCGAACCAGGTGGAGTGCAGATCCCCCAGCACCACGGCCCGGCAGCCGTCGAAGCCCGGGGGCAGGTCCCGGAGGACGGCGCTGAAGGAGGACACCTGCAACGCCGTGTTGTCCCAGTGGACATAGAGTCCTGTCAGCGCCGCGAAAACCAGCAGAAACAGCAGTCCCCGCCCCCGCCGCCGACGTGGTTTGGAACGCCTCTCCATAGACACCTCCGTGCCGTCAAACGGCGATGTTGCCTTGATTTTTTAAGTATAGCACAGGGAGTATTTCCCTGGCGAGAGGAAAAATACACAAAGAAGGGCAGAGGGATACAGAAAACTTCGTTCGCCCCGCCGCAAAAAGGACGACCTTAGGGCGGGGTGACGAAACCTGTCGGGGAGAAATGTGAAATTTTTATGAAATACAGAAAATTCCACTTGCGTTATGTTGACCGGTGTGGTATAGTACTTTACAGATATTTCAAGAGAGGAGATTACAGATATGAGAATTTTTGCACAAGCGCTGCCTGACGATTTGGACGACATGATCTTTCTGGATGAGCCTTGGACTCACAGCGATCGCTGAAAACCGGAAGCCACGCCGTCGGCGTGGATTTTTCTTTTTCCGCGAATCGGGCCCCCGCGCCCGTTGACGATATGACGGTCCCCGGAAAACGGCGGCCGCAGCCTCTATCATATTGCCTCGCACTGAGACCCCTTGCAAGAAAGACCACCGCGAACGGAACCCACGACGGGTTCCGTTCATTTTATTGGAGTTTTTCCGCCTGCCGGGAGCCTTCCCCGGCCTGCCGCCAGATGCTGCGGCGGGCCGGGGCGCTTTTTTCCGCCGGGTGCCAAATGATGTATGAACACGTCAAAAAAAGCGTCGAAAAATCGTGGTTTTTTTGAAAAATTTTCATGGCGTTTNGCCGCCGGATATGATACATTTGAACTAGGCCTTGTTTGAAAAATGGCAAAACGCCGTCTTTGGGCATCTTTTTCCGCCAGGACTGCGTTGATTTGACTTGAAATCCGTCAGGATTCCCGCGTCAAATCGCCTTGCCTGGCAAAAAAATCTGCCCCAATCCGGCATTCCGCCAATTTTCAAACAAGGCCTAGGAAAAGGTTGCGGACAGCCGCTTTCCGGAGAGCCGGAGCAGCCAGTCCGATGAAAGGGGGACGGCGTTATGCGGAAGACCATAGCCGTGATGCTCTTCGCGCTGCTGCTGGCGGGCTGCGCCGCGCCCGCGGGGGAAGCGCCCGCCTCCNCNTCAACGGCTTCCGCCGTCCGGGCCNCGCCCGCGCCGGAGGTGGAAAATATGAGCTCCTCCATGGTGGAGTCCTCCGCCCGGCCCTTACCGGAGGAGGAAGTCCTGGCGGCCTATGAGCGGGCCGAACGGATCTACGGCTGGTTTGACCTGGCCCCCCTGCCCTCCTCCGGCCAGCCCTCCTCCGTAAACGGCAGGACCTACTACCCGGTCGACATGGAGGGCATCGTGGAATTGGAGGATTTGCGGACCTATCTGCGGGGCGTGTTCTCCCAGGAGCTGACGGACCGCCTGCTGAGCNGAGAGGCCGCCCGGATCTCATACCAGGACGTAAACGGCATTCTCTGCGTATNCGGCGAGAGCCGGGAGCACAACGCCGGAAAGNGCCGGATTCGCGTGGAGGCGGAACAGCTGGAGGANACGCTCTATTCCGNTAACGTGATGGTGGAGCTCTTGGGCGAGGACGGAGAAACCGTCGTGGGGCTGGAAAGCTGGTCGTTTCCTTACGCTTTCGTAAACGACCGCTGGGTCTTCACGGATTTCCGGCTGGTCTATTAATTCCATAAAAGCAGAAAAACGCGCGCCCCTTGGACAAATTACGGTCCAAGGGGCGCTTTTCGTAAAGCGGTGCGTGGGCCAAAGCCGCCCCGCCCGGAGGTGAGCGCAAAAAACTACGCAAATTTTTCTTTCTTTGCGTAACATTTTGAAATTCCGCCGCGGATGGCTAAGCAGATTGTTATGAAAATATCAAAATTTGCGCTATCAAATCAGCAATTTTACGAAAATTTTCCTGGATACTAAAGCAATATGCCCATATTTACCAGATTATTTTTGTCTAATTGTAAGAAATACAACGTTTGCGTAAGAAAAAGTGAATTAATCTCTTGAAAAAATGTTCGTATATGTTACAATAAGGCTACCCACTCAAGGGCTACAAAACCAAAAGGAGGAGAGAAATTGATGGAAAACTTGTTTTGGATCGGTTTTATAGGCGCGCTGGTCGCCGGACTTTTTGCCGTTATGCAGGCAAAAAAAGTGCTTTCCTACTCAGAAGGCAGCGAAAAAATGCGTAAAATCGCGGCAAATATCCGCTCTGGTGCAAACGCTTACCTAAAGCAGCAGTACACCACGGTGTTTAAGGTCTTCATCGTGGTCTTCGTCATTCTTCTGGTCATCGCCTTCGCCACCGGAGGCAGGATGCTCTCCAAGTTCACTCCCTTCGCCTTCGTCACCGGCGGCATCTTCTCCATGCTGGCGGGCTTCATCGGCATGAAGATCGCCACCAACTCCAACGCCCGCACCGCGCAGGCTGCCTCCGAGAGCCTGAACAAGGGCCTGCGGGTGGCCTTCTCCTCCGGCTCCGTCATGGGCTTCACCGTGGTGGGCCTGGGCATGCTGGACATTACCATGTGGTTCTTCCTGCTGCGCTACACCTTCGGCATCAACGACCCCGTCGCCCTGGGCAACATCATGGTCATGAACGGCATGGGCGCGTCCTTCATGGCCCTCTTCGCCCGCGTGGGCGGCGGCATCTACACCAAGGCCGCCGACGTAGGCGCGGACCTGGTGGGCAAGGTCGAGGCGGGCATCCCCGAGGACGACCCCCGGAACCCCGCCACCATCGCCGACAATGTGGGCGACAACGTGGGCGACGTGGCCGGAATGGGCGCGGACCTCTACGAGTCCTACGTGGGCTCCATCCTGGCCACCTTCGCCCTGGGCGCCGTGGGCGGCTACGGCTGGAACGGCATGCTGCTCCCCGTGGCCCTGGCGGTCTGCGGCATCATCTGCTCCATCTTCGGCTCCTTCCTGGTGAAGACCAAGGAGGACGCCACTCAGGAGTCCCTGCTGAAGAGCCTCCGCACCGGCACCTACACCGCCGCCGTGCTGGCGGCCGTGCTGGCGGCCCCCCTGACCTACTGGATTCTTGGCAGCTGGGGCGTGTACATCGCCATCCTCTGCGGCCTCATCGGCGGCTGCGCCATCGGCTACTTCACCGAGTACTACACCTCCGATACCTATAAGCCCACCCAGGAGCTGGCGGCGGCCTCCGAGACCGGCTCCGCCACCATCATCATCGGCGGCGTCTCCCTGGGCCTGAAATCCACCATGACCTCCATCATCATCGTGGCCGTGGCCGTACTGGTGAGCTACTTCGCCGCCGGCGGCACCGTTCAGATCGTGGACGGCGCGGGCCACTTCACCGCCGCCTTCAACCGTGGGCTCTACGGCATCGGCATCGCGGGCGTGGGCATGCTCTCCACCCTGGGCATCACCCTGGCGACGGACGCCTACGGCCCCGTGGCCNACAACNCCGNCGGCATCGCGGAAATGAGCGGCCTGCCGGAGACCGTCCGCCAGCGGACCGACGCCCTGGACTCCCTGGGCTACACCACCGCCGCCACCGGCAAGGGCTTTGCCATCGGCTCCGCCTCCCTCACCGCCCTGGCCCTGCTGGTCAGCTATGTCAACATCGTCCAGGACAACACCGATGAGATCCTGAACTTCACCCTCACCAGCCCCACCGTCCTGGTCGGCCTCTTCATCGGCGCCATGCTGACCTTCGTCTTCACCGCCGAGACCATGAACGCCGTGCAGAAGGCGGCCCAGTCCATCGTGGTGGAGGTCCGCCGCCAGTTCAAGGAGATTCCCCGCATCATGGAGTACAAGGCCGAGCCGGACTACGCCTCCTGCGTGGGCCTGTGCACTAAGGGAGCCCTCCACGAGATGGTGACCCCCGCCGTGCTGGCCATCGTGGTGCCCATCCTCACCGGCCTTGTCCTCGGCCCCACCGGCGTGGTGGGACTGCTGGGCGGCGTGTCCGTCTCCGGCTTCGCCATGGCGGTGTTCATGTCCAACGCCGGCGGCGCCTGGGACAACGCGAAAAAGTACATCGAGACCGGACACCACGGCGGCAAGGGCTCCGACCAGCACAAGGCGGCGGTGGTGGGCGACACCGTGGGCGACCCCTTCAAGGATACCTCCGGTCCCTCCCTGAACATCCTCATTAAGCTGTGCTCCACCGTGTCCATCGTGTTCTCCGGCCTGATCCTGGCCTTCAACCTGATGAGCTTCCTGTNATTGCTTTGCTTCCTTCCTTTTCCTTTTAACGGGGCGAGGGCCCTCCGCGGTAAGCGGAGGGCCCTCGCCCCATTCTCATGCCTCCGGCTCCTCCGGGTCCAGCAGGCGCATCNTGGAAACCTCGTAGGCCGTCCGCTCCTCCGTCTCCCCGGATTCCAGGGCCTTGTGGTATGTACGGCTCTGGACCCGCCCCTCCAAGGCCAGGGGGTCCCCCACCCGGAGGCGGCTGGCCTTCACCGCCAGCTGGCCCCAGGCGATGACCGGCAGGTAGTCCGCCCGTCCATAGCGCCGAGGCACCGCCAGCATCAGATCGCAGATGCTCCGGCCCAGGGGGGTCCGGCGGAAAATGGGGGGCTTGCACAGCGCGCCGGAGAGGGTGATCTGATTCTGGGGCTCGTCCAGTCCCGGCTGGAGCTCCTGGGCGTAGACCGTCAGCACCAGGCGGCTGCCCACGCCGCTGCGGTTGTTGAAGGAGCGGAGCTGGCCCCGGACGCGGAGGAGCCGTCCCTCCGCCGCCTGGGCGGCCAGGCCCCCGGGCAGCAGCACCGGCAGCAGGTCCACCTGGCCGCTGAGCCGGGGGACCTGGAGATATAAGCGGTAGAACTGCGCCCCGTGGTTTTGGTGGGACCACTCCGGCTCCCCCAGGGCCAGGCCCTCCAGCAGCACTTCNTTCTTTGGCGTCATGTTGTCCACCTCTCGGTCGTGATACCGCATTGTATGAGGAGGAGGAGACGGATAGAACCGGAAAAAGAGGCGCGGCTTTCAGCCGTGCCTCTTTCGATGCATTGGTCAGATTTTAATGAGCTCGTACTTCCGGGACCCAAGCCCCAGCTTCTCCGCGTGCTCCAGGCAGGACTGCCAGTGGGTATCCGGGTGGGCCGCCTGGAAGACGTCGCCGNANTTACAGTCGAANCCCTCGTCAAACAGCACGGAGNCCGGCNNNGGGGGCTGGGCCACCACCGCGTCGGCGCAGGCCTGGTCCAGGGCCACGGGNTCGAAGGAGGCGAACATGCCCACGTCTGCGGCAATGGGCACATCGTTCTCCCCGTGGCAGTCGCAGTTGGGGGAGATGTCCAGCACCAGGGAGACGTGGAAGCAGGGCCGCCCGGCCACCACAGCCTTGGTGTACTCGGCGATTTTCTTGTTCANGATGGTGGGGGCCTCGTCATAGAGAAAGTCGATGGCGTCCTTGGGGCAGACCGCCAGGCACCGGCCGCAGCCTACGCACTTGTCCATGTCGATGGAGGCCTTGCCGTCCGGCCCGAACTGGGGCGCGCCGTGGGCGCAGATTTTGGCGCAGGCCTTGCAGCCGATGCACNTCTTTTCCTTCACAAAGGGCTTGCCGGAGTTGTGCTGCTCCATCTTCCCCGCCCGGGAGCCGCAGCCCATGCCGATGTTTTTCAGGGCTCCGCCCATGCCCGCCTGCTCGTGGCCCTTGAAGTGGGTAAGGCTGACGAACACGTCCGCATCCATGACGGGCCGGCCGATTTTGGCCTCCTTCACATACTCGCCGCCTTCCACGGGGACCAGCACCTCGTCGGTGCCCTTCAGCCCGTCGGCAATAACCACATGGCAGCCGGTGGCGTAAGGGTGGAAGCCGTTGACATAGGCGGACTCCAGGTGGTCCAGNNTGTTCTTCCGCCCNCCCACGTACAACGTGTTGCAGTCCGTCAGGAAGGGCTTGCCCCCCTGGGACTTGATGAGGTCCGCCACGGCCCGGGCCCAGTTGGGCCGGAGGTAGGCCAGGTTTCCCGGCTCGCCGAAGTGCATCTTGATGGCGACGAATTTGTCCTCCATATCAATCTCGCCGAACCCGGCGGTCATCATCAGCCGGGCCAGCTTCTGGGGCAGGTTCTCCCGCCAGCTGGGGCAGCGGAAATCTGCGAAATAAACCTTGGAAGTCTCAGACATGATGGTCGTTCTCCTTTTCCGTATGGTTTGCGTGATTGTTTGGCACACAGTGTATCACATGGAGTACGGTCCATGTCAAGCCCTTTCCGGTATTTGGGGCGGGAATGTAAAAAAACCGTTTTGGCGGTTGTATTCACCGGCCGCTTGTGCTAAACTATAATGGATTATAATAAGATGAAAATAATACCATTGCTGGAGGATATCGCATGAAGATCGTCGTACTGGCCGGGGGCCTCTCCACCGAGCGGGCCGTCTCCCTGCTGACGGGCACCGGCATCTGCCGCAGCCTGCGGGAGCGGGGCCACCGGGCCATTTTAGTCGATTTGTTTCTGGGGGTGGAGGAGGTCCCGGAGGACCCGGAAGCCCTCTTTGACGCGGAGGACGGCCTGTGCCCCGACGCGAAAATTGAGAGCACGGCCCCGGATCTGGAGGCCGTCCGGCGGAGCCGGAAGGACCAGAGCCCCCAGGTGTTCGGCCCCCATGTGCTGGAGCTCTGCCGCCGGGCGGACATTGTGTTTCTGGGCCTCCATGGCCAGGACGGGGAGGACGGNAGGGTCCAGGCGGCGCTGGAGCTGCTGGGGGTGCCCTANNCCGGGTCCGGGTATCTGGCCTCCGGCGTTGCCATGGACAAGGCGGTGGCAAAGCGGGTCATGCTGGCCGAGGGCATTCCCACGCCGAAGTGGGGCATGCTGGAATACGGGCCGGAGGACGCCTGCCGCCTGGCCCAGGAGCTGCCCATGCCCTGCGTCATCAAATGCACCACCGGCGGGTCCTCCCTGGGGGTCTTCCTGCCGGAGGACCGGGCCGAGCTGCAGGACGCGCTGATGAACGTCCGGCAGTTCGGCGGAGAAATCCTCTGGGAGGAACGGATCTATGGCCGGGAGCTGACGGTGGCGGTGCTGGGGGACCGGGCCCTGCCCGCCGTGGAGACCACCCCCGCCGGGAAGGACTTCGACTACGCCGCCAAGTACCAAAAGGGCGGCGCCAGGGAGGTCTGCCCCGCCCCCCTGACGGAGGCGGAGGCCGCCGCCGCCGGGGAGCTGGCCCTCCGGGCCCACAAGGCCCTGGGCCTTCAGGTGTACTCCCGGACGGACATGATTCTGGACAAGGACGGAAAGCTCTGGTGCCTGGAGGCCAACTCCCTGCCTGGGATGACCCCCACCAGCTTCGTGCCCCAGGAGGCCGCCGCCGCGGGCATGAGCTACGCGGAGCTGTGCGAGGAGATCGTGCGGCTTTCCCTCCATATCAAGCGCCGCTGCTACATCAATTAAAAAGAGAAAGCGCGCCCCTCGGGGCGCGGGGAGGACGATGGAATGGAGCCCATGACTGCCCGCCAGATTGCCGGCGCCGTAGACGGCGTATGGCTGAACCCCGGAGAGAACGCCCCCGCCGTTACCGCGGTCTGCACCGACAGCCGCAGGCCGGAGCCGGGCTGCCTCTTCCTCCCCTGGGTGGGAACACGGTTCGACGGACACGATTTTATCGACGCGGCCCTGGACGCCGGCGCGGCGGGATGCCTCTGCGCCCGCGTACCGGAAAAGCTCCGGGAGGACAAATTTTACATCCAGGTCCCGGACACCCGGCTGGCCCTCAAGGCCCTGGCCTCCGCCTACCGGGACCAGTTTTCCATCCCGGTGATTCAAGTCACCGGCAGCGTGGGGAAAACCACCACCAAGGAGATGATCGCCGCCGTCCTGGGGGCGAAGCTCAAGGTCTGGAAGACCCCGGAGAATTACAACAACGACGTGGGAACCCCCCTCGCCCTGCTGGGCCTGACGCGGGAGCNCGAGGCGGCGGTTATCGAAACCGGNATGNACCACTTTGGGGAAATCGAATACCTTACGGAGATGGTGAAGCCGGACATTGCCGTCATCTCCAACGTCGGAGACGCCCACATCGAGTACCTGGGGAGCCGCCAGGGCATCCTGAAGGCCAAGTGCGAGATTTTCTCACACCTGAAAAAAGACGGCCTGGCCATCCTCAACGGAGACGACGCCCTGCTGGACACCGTGGCGGTCCCCTTCCGNACCATANGCTGCGGCNAGTCGGAACACTGCCAGGCCCGCATCAGCGAGATTTCCGACCATGGCGTGGAGGGCATCCGCTGCACCATTTCCACGGAAAAGGGCCGGAATTCCTTAAGCATCCCCGCCCCCGGGGAACACATGGCCTACGCCGCCGCCATCGCCGCGGCGGTGGGAGAGGCCCTGGGCCTGAGCCGGGAGGAGATTGCCCGCGGCGCGGCCTCCTATGTCCCGGCGGGAAGCCGCATGCGGGTCCTCCGCCTGCGGTCGCGGCGGATGATTCTGGACGACTGCTACAACGCCAACCCCCAATCCGTGGCGGCGGCCCTGGAAATTCTGGCCCGGACGGACTGCGACAAGCGGGTGGCCGTCTTGGGCGACATGGGAGAGCTGGGAGCCATCGGGAACCGGGCGNACTTCAACATGGGGGCCCTGGCCGCCATGCTGGGCGTCGATCTGGTGTTTGCCGTCGGCAGCGGAGACCTGGCGGGAAAAATCGCTGACGGCGTGGCCCTCAGCGGCGGGTCCGTGCTGTACTTCCCCACGAAGGAGGAAGCCCTGCCGGAGCTCCGGCGGCAGCTGGGGCCGGGGACCATCGTGCTGGTAAAGGCGTCCCACTCCATGAAATTCGGCTGGCTGGTGGACCGCCTGCAAGAAACGCAAACTGGAGAATGAATGACAAAACGCTATGATTGAGATACAGATCAACTCCCTGGTCAAGTCCTTTGAGGTGGGGCACAACGTCCTGGACGGCCTGACCTTTCAGATTGACCAGGGGGAGCGGGTGGGCCTGCTGGGCCGGAACGGCGCGGGCAAAACCACCCTGTTTCGCATATTGACGGGAGAACTGGACCACGACGAGGGACAGGTTTCCATCGCCGACCGCCACCGGCTGGGGCTCATCTCCCAGATCCCCGTCTACCCGGCGGGGTACACCGTGGAGGACGTGCTTCGCTCCGCCTTCGCCCGGCTGGAAAGCCTGGCAGGGGAAATGGAGGCCCTGGAGGGCCGCATGGCGGCGGGAGAATCGGACCCGGCGCTGCTGCGGCGCTACGGGTCCCTTGCCGAGCGGTTCGAGGTCTNCGGGGGCTATGACACGGACGTGGCGGTGAATAAAATCGCCAACGGCCTTTCCATCTCCCCGGAGCAGCGAAAGCAGCTGTTCGACAGCCTCTCCGGCGGGGAGAAGACCCGGGTGAACCTGGGCCGCCTCATTCTGGAGGACACGGACATCCTGCTTTTGGACGAGCCCACGAACCACCTGGACCTCCACGCCACGGAGTGGCTGGAGGAGTATATCCGGGGCTTCCGGGGCACGGTGCTGGCCATCTCCCACGACCGCTACTTCCTGGACCGGGTGGTCACCCGGGTCATTGAGATTGAGGGCGGCAAAGCGGAGTTCTACAGCGGGAACTACAGCTTTTACGCCGTGGAGAAGGAGCGCCGCTATCAGGAGCGGCTGAAGCAGTACCAGAAGGAACAGGCGAAAATTGAGCAGCTGGAAAAGGCGGCGGAACAGCTCCGGGTCTGGGCCTTCATGGGCATGGACAAGACCTACCGCCGGGCGGTGAACATCGAGCGGCGGATTGAGCGCATGCGCACCACCGCCAAGCCCACCAAGGCAAGGAAGATGGACGCCCGGTTTTCCACCGCCGAGTTCCACGGGGACGAGATGCTGGGCATCCGGAACGTGGCCAAGTCCTATGGGGATAAGCGCTTGTTTTCCGGCATCACCTTGAAGGCCGAGGGGGGGGAGCGCATCGCCCTCATCGGGGACAACGGGACGGGAAAGTCCACCCTCATCAAGATGATCATGGGGGAGCTGTACCCCGACGACGGGCGCATCAAGCTGGGGCCCCAGGCCAAGCCCGCCTACCTGCCCCAGATCATCCACTTTGACCACCCGGACTGGAATCTGGTGGAGAACATGATGGCCTCGAAACGGGGCCTCTCCGCCCAGAGCGCCCGGAACCGCCTGGCGGCTTACGACTTCCGGGGAGAAGACGTGTTTAAGCCTGTGTCGGTGCTCTCCGGCGGAGAGCAGAGCCGCCTGCGCCTTTGCATGCTGATGGACGGGGAGGTCAACTTCCTCATCCTGGACGAGCCCACCAACCACCTGGACATCGCCTCCAGGGAGTGGATTGAGGAGGCGGTGGAGTCCTACGACGGGACGCTGCTCTTCGTCAGCCACGACCGCTATTTCATCAACCGCTTCGCCACCCGGATCTGGGAGCTGGCGGAGGGGACGATTACAGACTACCCCTGCGGCTTTACCCAGTACCGGCAGATGAAGGCCCAGGAGGAGGCGGCGAAAATCGAGCCGCCGAAGCTCGCTAAGGAAAAAAACGAGCGCCCCGCCCGGGGAAACCGGGCCCAGCAGAACGCCCGGCGCCAGCTGACCATCTGCGAGCGGGACATCGCCAAGGCGGAGGAANANATCGCCGCCCTGGAAGCCGGCATGGAAGCCGCCGCCTGCGACTATGAAAAGCTGACCGAGCTCACCGCCCAGAGGGAGGCCGCCCAGGGAGAGCTGGACGCCCTCTATGAGCGCTGGGAGCAGCTCAGCGAGGAGGCCGGGGAGGCATGACGGCAAAAAGGCTCCGCCGGATTGGCCGGCTGGCCCTGGCCTGTGCCGGATTGGCGCTGGTGTCGATTCCAAACGGGATGAAATTCACCGGGTATCTCCTTCTGGGCACGCTGGCCATTTGGTATTGCGGGATGTATCTTCACCGCTGGGGGNAACGNTCCCGAAGGGGACAGGCCTGTTACCGCATTTTTCTCGCGGGCTTGGGCCTTGGCATCGTGTGCCTGGCGGGCATTGAGGCCGCCGTCGTCTTCCGGGGGGAGGCGGACAACTCCGCCATTCCCGTGGACGCGGTTATCGTCCTGGGGGCCGGGGTCANCGGTGAAACGCCGNCCGCGGCCCTGTGGAGCCGCATCCGGGCGGCGGAGGATTATCTGGAAATCCACCCGGACGTGCCGGTGGTCCTCTCCGGGGGACAGGGAGCCGGGGAGGCCATTTCCGAGGCGGAGGCCNTGCGCCGGGCGCTGTGGAAGGAGGACGGGGCGGAAAACGCCCGCCTGCTCCTGGAGGAGCGCTCCACCAACACGGCGGAGAATTTCCGGTTTTCCAAGGTCCTGCTAGAGGAGTGGGGGCTGGATACGGGGACGGCCACAATTGCCGTGGTGACCAACGATTTTCACTGCTTCCGGGCCCATATGATTGCCCGGAGGCAGGGCTTGAAGACCATCGACGTCCCGGCGGAGCTGCCTTGGTGGTGGCTCACCGCGAATTACTATTTACGGGAGGCCTTCGCCGTGGTGAAGACGAGCCTGTTTGACTTGAATTAACGGAATTAAAGGAGATGAACGCCAAGTGGCATGGAACAACGTGCTGTGCGTGTACTACTCCCGGACGGGAAACACACGGGCGGCCATGGAGGAAATTGCCAAAACCCTGGGGGCGGAACTGGTGGAACTCCAGGACAGCGTGGACCGGAGCGGCTGGGGCGGGTGGCTCCGGTGCGGCCTGGACGCCATGCGCCGGACTTTGCCGACCGTGAAGTGCCCCGCCCGCTTTCCCCTGACGGACTACCGCCTGGTCATCGTGGGGTCCCCGGTGTGGGCGGGGCGGTGCAGCTCCGTGGTCCGGAGTTTTTTGAAGGAAAACGGGAAGCATATCCGCAACGCCTCCTATGTGCTGACCCGGGGCTGCGAGGACAAGAACGAGGAGATTTTCGAGCAGATGGACCATTACGTCCCCTGCGGCCACCGGACGGCGGCGTCCCTGCGGAGCGGCTCCGTGGGCTACGCCTTCTGGCTGGAGGAGTTCCTCCGCCAGACCCAGGAATTTTTGCAGACCACGGGCCGGTAGGGTTCCCTCAAAGCGTGCCAAATCATCTTGTTTAGGAGGGGCCCTATGTTGGAAAGATTGAAAGAGCTGGCCCTCCGCCGGGAGAACCTGGAGGCTCAGCTGACGGACCCCGCCGTTTACGGGGACGGGAGAAAGCTGGCGGCGATTCAGCGGGAATTAAAGGAGCTGACGCCGGTGGTGGAGGCCGCCGGGTCCCTGGAGGCGGCGGAGCGCCGCCGGGCGGAGGCGGAAGCCCTGCTCCGGGACCCGGAGCTGAAGGCCCTGGCCCAGGAGGAGCTGTCCGCCGCCAAGGCGGAGGCGGAAGCGCTCCGGGAGGAGCTGAAACGTCTTCTCCTCCCCCGGGACCCCAACGACGGGCGGAACGTCATCCTGGAGCTTCGGGCCGGGGTGGGCGGTGAGGAAGCGGCCCTCTTCGCCGGGGAGCTGCTGCGGATGTACACCATGTACGCCCAGCGCCGGGGCTGGCGGGCGGAGGTCCTCAGCGCCAATGAGACGGAGCTGGGGGGCGTGAAGGAGGCCGTGGTCCTGATGGAGGGGGAGGACGTATTCTCCCGCTTGAAATTTGAAAGCGGCGTCCACCAGGTGAAGCGGGTCCCCGAGACGGAGTCCAGCGGCCGCATCCAGACCAGCACCGCCACCGTGGCCGTGCTGCCGGAGGCGGAGGAGGTGGACGTGGCTGTCGACCCGGGGGATCTCCAGATCGACACCTACCGCTCCTCCGGCGCGGGAGGGCAGCACGTCAACAAGACGGAGTCCGCCATCCGCATCACCCATCTGCCCACAGGGATGGTGGTCACCTGCCAGGACGAGCGGAGCCAGTATAAGAATCGGGACAAGGCCATGCGGGTCCTCCGCTCCCGGCTTTACCAGCGGGAACGGGAGAGCCGGGACGCCGCCGCCGCGTCCGAGCGGAAAAGCCAGGTGGGCGGCGGCTGGCGCAGCGAGAAGGTCCGGACCTACCGCTTCCTCCAGAGCCAGGTGGTGGAGCACCGGATCGGACTGACGGTGTACCGGCTGGACGCGGTGCTGAACGGCGATTTGGATGAAATCATCGACGCTCTGGTTACGGCGGACACGGCGGAGCGGCTGAAAGGCGGCGGGGCGTGAAGCGGGCGGCACGGCGCATGGCCCGGGCGGCGGGCGCGGTGCTGACGGCGGTCCTGGCGGGGCTGGAGGCTTTGCTGGCCTGGTCCTGGCGGCAGGGAACGCTGTATGTATCACGCTATGGAAGAGCGGAAAACCCCTATGCCGCCGAGGACGCGGACATTGCGGGAATCTGCGCCCTGCTGCTTTTGCCGCTGTGCCTGGGGGACCTGGCGTGGGCGGCGCGCGAGACGGTTTTGTGGTGGAAAACGCGGGCAAAAGCCCGAACGGAGAGATAGAGGCGAACAATATGCAGACGATTTATTATGATTTGCGGGACACGAAGGGACAGCAGAAGGAGATCGAGGACAAGATTTCCGCCGCCGCCAAGATTCTCCGGGAGGGGGGGCTGGTGGGCATTCCCACGGAAACGGTATACGGCCTGGGGGCCGACGGGACCAACCCCGCCGCCGTCCGGCGCATTTTCGAGGTGAAGGGGCGGCCCCAGGACAACCCCCTGATCCTCCACGTCACCGGGGCCCAGTGGCTGCCCCGGTACTGCGCGGACATCCCCCCGGTGGCCTACACCCTGGCGCGGAAGTTCTGGCCGGGGCCGCTGACCATGGTTTTAAAGCGCCAGCCCACGGTCCCTGACGAGACTACGGCGGGCCTGGACACCGTGGGCGTCCGCTGCCCCAACCACCCTGTCACCCTGGCCATTATCCGGGAGGCGGGGATGGCCATCGCCGCCCCCAGCGCCAACACCTCCGGCCGTCCCAGCTGCACCTCGGCCCAGGACGTGCTGGAGGATGTGGGCGGCCGGATCGACATGATCATCGACGGGGGAAGCTGCGCCGTGGGCGTGGAGTCCACCGTGCTGGACCTGACGCAGGAGCCTCCCCGGCTCCTGCGCCCCGGCGGACTGCCGGTGGAGGACATTGAGCGCCTCATCGGACACATCGACGTGGACCGGGCCGTGGCCGCCTCCCTCCGCCCGGACGAGCGCCCCGGCGCGCCGGGCATGAAGTACCGCCACTACGCCCCCAAGGCCCCGGTGACAGTGGTCACCGGCTCCCCCACGAACTCCGCCCGGAAGATCGCGGAGCGGGCGGGCCCGGGAAGCGGCGTCATCTGCTTTGACGAGTACGCCCATCTCTTTACCCAGCAGGTGGTCCGCACCCTGGGCCCCTGCAGCGACAAGCAGATTCAGGCCCAGCGGGTTTTCGAGGCCCTGCGGAGCTTCGACAGCTGCGAGGTGGAGGAGATTTTCGCCCAGTGCCCGGACAACCGCGGGCTGGGCCTGGCCATCGGCAACCGGCTGAAAAAGGCCGCGGGCTTCCACGTCATCAACGCGGACAGCCAGCGGATCATCCTGGGAGTCACCGGGGGCACCGGCGCGGGAAAAAGCAGCGCCCTCCAAGCCATCCGGGAGCTGGGGGGAAGCGTCATCGACTGCGACGCGGTCTACCACCAGGTGCTGAATGGCAGCGAGGAATTCAAAAACGCCATCAACGTGCGCTTCCCCGGCGTCTTCACCGNCGACGGCCAGCTGAACCGGAAGAAGCTGGGCCAGGAGGTGTTTGCCAAGCGGGACCGGCTGGACCAGCTGAACGCCATTGTCTCCCGCTTTCTCCTGCCGGAGCTGGAGGCCATGGTGGAGGCCGCGGAGGGCCTCTGCGCCCTGGACGCCATCAACCTCTTTGAAAGCGGGCTGGACCGTCTCTGCGACCGCACCGTGGCCGTGACGGCCCCCACGGAGCTGCGGGTGAAGCGCATCATGGCCCGGGACCACATCACGGAACAGTATGCCCGCCTGCGCCTCAACGCCCAGAAGCAGGACGAGTACTACCGGGGCAAATGCGACTGTGAGCTGAACAACGCCACGGAGTCTCCGGAGGAGTTCCGCCGGGACGCCTACCTGTTCTTCGAGCGGCTGGTGGAGGCTGTCCAGGAGGAAAAGCGCCACGGCTGACTTCTTTTCAAAAGGCTATAACGGCCTTTGATTCTGCGCCGCGGGATCTTTTTGAACGTCAGCCGGTGCGGCGGCAACTTTGATCACCCTTTATGGAGGTATTTTGCTATGGAAAAATCGGACTGCAAGGAGCTGAAGAAGCAGCTTCTCTCAACAAAGAAGAACGGCTACGACATCCTCACCGACGACGGCCGGGCGGCCATGGAGGACTACTGTGCCGGCTACAAGCGCTTTTTGGACGTGAGCAAGACGGAACGCCTCTGCGCCGCGGAAACCATCCGCCTGGCGGAGGCCGCGGGCTACCGGCCCTATGTGCCGGGAATGGCCGTGAATCCCGGAAACAAGCTCTACGTCTGCAACCGGGGCAAGGCGGTTATGCTGGCCCACATCGGGCAAAAGCCCCTCTCGGAGGGCGTCCAGCTGGCGGCGGCCCACATCGATTCCCCCCGGCTGGACCTGAAGCCCAACCCCCTCTATGAGGACAGCGAGCTGGCCTATTTCAAAACCCACTACTACGGCGGCATCCGTAAGTACCAGTGGGTGACCATCCCCCTGGCCCTCCACGGCGTGGTCATCAGGAAGGNCGGGACCAAGGTCACCGTCCGCATCGGCGAGGAGGAGGGGGAGCCCCGGNTGGTCATCACGGACCTTCTGCCCCACCTGGGGGCCGCTCAAAACAAGAAGCCCCTGGCGGAGGCCGTCCCCGGAGAAACGCTGAACTTGCTGNTGGGCAGCGAGCCCATCGGGAACGAGGAGGAGTCCGGCCGGGTAAAGCTGGCCGTCATGAAGCTGCTCCACGAGAAGTACAGCATTGTGGAGGACGACCTCGCTTCCGCCGAGCTGGAGGCCGTCCCGGCGGTAAAGGCCTGCGACATCGGCCTGGACCGCTCCTTGATCGGGGCTTACGGCCACGACGACCGGGTCTGCGCCTACGCCGCCCTCAAGGCTCTTTTGGACCTGGAGGAAACCCCGGTGAAGACCGCCGTGTGCATCCTGGCGGACAAGGAGGAGATTGGCTCCGACGGCGTGACGGGCATGCAGTCCGCCGCCTTCGACACCTTCATCGAAGACCTGTGCGCCGCCCAGGGCGCGGCCCTGCGGACCTGCTTTGCCAAGTCCTTCTGCCTCAGCGCCGACGTGACGGCGGCCTACGACCCCAACTACCCCGACGTGTTTGAGAAGCGGAACGAGTCCCAGCTGAACTACGGCGTGGGCCTGTGCAAGTACACCGGGGCCCGGGGCAAGTCCGGCGCCTCCGACGCGGACGCGGAGACGGTGGCCTATGTCCGGCGGCTCTTTGACCAGGCGGGAGTCATCTGGCAGATTTCGGAGCTTGGCAAGGTGGACGCCNGAGGCGGCGGNACCGTGGCCATGTATATGGCCAACCGGAACATCAGCACTCTGGACGCGGGGGTTCCGGTGCTGAGCATGCACGCCCCCTTCGAGACGGTTTCCAAGCTGGACTGCTACGAAACCNACAAGGGCNNGAGGGCCGTTTTCCAGGCAAAGGAATAAGATAAAAACAGGGCTGTGCCAAAANGCACAGCCCTGTTGATATGCGCGCGGTCAGCCCGCGGGCACCTTCGCGTCGACCCGGCAGCTGAGCCGGAGCCCCTCCAGAAGGTCGTAGGTAAAGTTGCCCGCTCCGTTGGTAAAGACCACCCGCCAGGAGAGAATGCCGTCCGTCCGCCCCTCCTCCTGAAGGGCGGCGGTATAATCGGCCNGGGTCTCTTCTCCGGACATATTGGAAAACAGAAATTGGACGGAGTCCCCCACCCAGGGAAGGATGTCGGAGAAGGCCTCGTCCCGCCGGAAGCAGGTGAAGTGATAGCCCTTTCCGGGGATCTCCGGGTCCTCGAACCGAACGGTGTAGGCGCTGGCCTGGTACAGGGGGAAGGGCAACTTGACGGTAAACACCGCCTCGTAGGGGGAATAGACGTCCACGGTAACCTCCGCCTCGTACTCGCCCGCGCTGGTAAACTCGCTGCCGTCCAGGCCCAGGGAATGGGCCGGGCCCGTCCCGGTATAGGTCCGCTGGATTCTCTCCTCCGGCTCGGGACCGGCGGGGGCTTGGGGAATTACCTCCTCCGGCGGGGCGGCCTTTTCCC
>NZ_CAJMXG010000019.1:0-26590 GCF_905219725.1 Oscillibacter sp. CU971 | reverse complement strand
AAAATATATATTTGGAATATGGCAATTCCCTCTTCCCTTTGGGGTGAAAGTTTAGTATAATGGTATAGTAAAGTTATTTAGGCGCAGAAGAATCGAGGTGTCCCCCATGTCATTTAAGGACAAACTATCATCCTTCCTATTCCATCCCAAAAAAGAAGAACTGCCGGAGGAGGCCCTGCCGGAGGAGCTGGAGCGCACGGCACAGGAGATCCCGGAGGCTCCAGCGGCGGCCCCCGACGACCCCACCCGGCTGGAAATCCCCTCGGACCATCCCATCCGCCAGCTCCACGAGCTGCGGCAGAAGGAAAGCGGCGCCCTTCCCTATCCGCATTTATGCATGGACGAGGACGGCGTGCTGCCGCCTGAGCTGCTGGAAAAGGAGAAGAACCGGCTGCAATCCTCCTTAAAGAGCGTGTGCGGCACCCGGTGGAAGGCGGCGAAGGGCCGGACCCGGGGCAAGCACAGCAAGAAAAAGGCGGAAAGCGAGGCGGCGGCAGAGGCCCCGGAGGAGCAGCTGATCATGGACGCCCGTCCCTGGTTCTACCTGTCCTCGGATAAGATTTACGCCTGGATGCTGATTTTCCCGCCTGTGGGAGCGGGAGCGGAGGTAAGCCGGGATATGATTTACCAGGCCCTGGCGGCCCAGAACATTTCCTTTGGCCTGAACACCGCCCTGCTGGACCGGGCGGNCCACGATCGGGACCGGTATTTTAACCTCTACCTGGTGGCAATTGGAAAGCCCGCTTTTGACGGGCGCAACGGCAACATCGTGGACAATTTCCCCCGGGAAATTCAGCGGGTGCTGGAGGTAAACGAGTTCGGCCAGGTGGACTACACCGCGCTGAACCTTATCTGCAACGTGGAGGAGGGGCAGGAGATCTGCCACCTCATCCGCCCCACCGAGGGCGAGCCGGGCCGGACGGTGACGAACCAGGAGGTCCCCGCCAAGAGCGGGAAATCCGTTCCCCTTCCCAAGGGGCGGAACACGGAAATCAGCGAGGACGGGGACACCCTCATCGCCTCCATGCCGGGCCATGTGGAGTTTGCCGGAAGCACCTTCCAGGTCAAGCCGGTGCTGGACATCGACGGCGACGTGGATTTCTCCACCGGAAAAATCAAATTCGTAGGCGATGTCAACATCAAGGGCGACGTGCTCAGCGGCTTCACCGTCAAGGCCATGGGNAACATCNATGTGGGCGGCGTGGTGGAAGCCGGAAGCANCGTGGAGGCCGGCGGCGATTTGACGGTGGTCAAGGGCATCCTGGGGGACGGCACCACCGTCATCCGGGCCGGGCGGTGCATCTTCGCCAAGTACATTGAAAACGCCACCATCTTCGTCCGGGAGAACTTGCAGACGGACTGCATCGTCAACGGCCGGATTTACTGCGACGGCGAGGTGATTCTCCGCTCCGGCCGGGGCAGCNTCATCGGCGGGCGGGTCTGGGCTGCCAAGCGGGTCAACGCCAGCGCCGTCNGCGCCAAGTCGGAGGTCAAGACCTCCATTGCCTTGGGAGGCATGCCCTGCGCCACACTGGAAAAGGATCTGGTCCGCAAGAAGCTGGTAAGNCTGGCGGCGGAATTGGAGCGGCTGGAGGCCCAGCTGGACAGCCCGGCCAAAGCCAGCCTCATGGGCAAGGTCCGGATGAAGATGTCCATGTCCGAACTCCGGCTGAAGCAGCTGGAAGAGGAGCTGGACAGCGCCAGGGAGGACTTGAAGGACCAGGACGGCGGCCGCATGGAGTGCGGCGTGGCCTACGCGGGAACAGAGATCAACATGGGCGACGAGTTCCTCCGCCTGCGGCAGGAGACTCACCAATGCGTCGCCAAGCTGCTGTGCGGCGAGATTGTGCTGATGTAAAAGCCGGGAAACACGAAAAACAGGCGGCGGACGCTTCACGTCCGCCGCCTGTTCTGCTGTCTTCCCGTTATTTTCCAGAGCGCTCTCCCGCCTCCATGTCCTTGATAAAGGGCCGAATCTGGGAAATCATGNTGTCCATATCCTCAAACATGGCGCTCTTCGTGGTGCCCAGGCGGCTGGCCTGGTCGATGTGCTTGACGACCTCCTGATATTGGGCCTTGATCTGGTCAAAGAATTGGCAAAGCACCGCCAGCTCCTGCTGGGACATCTGAATGACCCCGGAGATCTCCGTCTGCACGGAGGCAGAGCTTTCGGCAGTGGCTATGATCTTGCGGAAGCTCTCGTCGGTCTGGCCCACGACGCCCACGCCCTGGTTCAGGGTCTGCTGGGAGGACTGGATGCTGCTGCTGAGATCTCCGGCCCGGGTTTCCACGTCACATACGCCGGTGTCCACCTCGCCNGCCAGCTGCTTGATCTCCTTGGCCAGCTCCTTTACCTGGGCGGCCACCACGGCGAAGCCTTTTCCCTCCACCCCGGCCCGGGCCGCCTCAATGGAGGCGTTGATGGCCAGGATGTTGGTCTGGTCGGCGATGGAGACGATTTTCCCCATGCACTGCTGGATGCCCCGGATGGCGGACTGAAGGTTTCCGAAGATGTCCGCCATCTCGTCATAGGACGCCTGGATTTTCGTGGAGGTGTTTTTCAGCTCCTCCATCAGCCCCTGGGCCTCGAGGACCGTGCCGCCGATTTCCGCCCGGACGTGGGCGAACTCTCCCGCCACGCCGTCAATGTTGGCGAAGGACTGGCCCAGCTCCTGGAGCTTATCCTGGAAGTGGTCCGCCTCGCTCAGCACGCCGGAGAAGGTGGAACCCACCAGGCTCAGCTCCGAGAGGGAGGCCACCTCCTTTTTCACCAGCTCCCGCTGGTATTCCTTCAGGCTGTCTGCCACGTGGAGGACCGGGTAAAGGCTCTTTTCCTCCTGAGGCCGCTCCGGCTCCCGCCGGTTCTTTCCCGCGAATAACATCCCGACTCCCCCTTACTCAAAGACCGCGCAGGTCATGGACTGGTTGACAAAGCGGTTGTTGTAGTGCTCTCCGTAGCCCACGAGGCCCGCGTGGCAGCCCAGGGCCCCCATCTCCCGGAGGTAGGTCTGCATGTAGCCCCGCTCGGAGAACAGCTTATACCGGAACAGGCAGTTGACGGAGAACACCGCCGAGCGCCGGGGGAACTCCCGCTGAATCTGCTGGATGGTGTTCCGGGTGATGGCCTGATAGTCCCCCAGCTCCAGGAGGATCAAAACGTCGGAGTCGTTGACCTGCCGGAAGCAGGCCAGGGCGTTTCCGTTGACCTCTTTGATGGAGATGATGCAGGTGTCGTCCCCGTTGATTTTGCCGAAGGGGTTCTGGAAGGTCCGGGTNAGAATTTCCTCGTNCGTTACGTGGAGGATGCTCTTGTAGACCTGCTTGGCGGGCTTGCCGTTCAGGGAGCCCAGTATGTAGTTGGCCCGGTCCGTGTCGGAGGCGATGAAGCGGTAGTCCCCCAGCTGGTGGTAGATGTTTTCCTTATAGGTCTTCACCCGGCCGCCCCGGTTCCGCACCAGGCCGTAGGCCACGGCGTCGGCATACACCCGGNCGTTGGCGGAGACCCGGCCCTCGCCGCCGGTGCCCCCCACCAGGGGGACGCCCCGCTTGTGGAGGACGGTGTGGATGGTGGTCAGCACGCAGGCGTCATTTCCGGCACAAAAGTCAATGCACACCGTGTCGCCGCCGGTGCCTCCTACCGCCTGCATATCCCGCTCCATCCGCTGGATATACTTCACCGGCATGGCGNACACTTCCTCTAAAACGCCNGCGGCGGCGGTAACGCCTTCGGNAAAGGCGATGACGNCCACGCCGTTTTCCACCACGCCCAGCTGGTAGCACATCCCGATGCAGCCGATGCTGGGCACGCCGGGAAAGCGCTGCTCCAGGGCCTTGACATGGGCCTCAAACTGGTTGTTGTTGGATAAAAGCATGATGAACTCAGGATTGCGCAGTCCGCTGAGGGCCTCGTCCAGGTTTCCCCGCTGGCTCATTCCATAAAATTGTTTCATGACACGATCGACCTCCTGCCATAATTTACAGCGGGATTAATATACTGGAAAGCGCCCGGTATGTCAACATTGTAAACGCTTTAACTGGAAAAATGGCACGAAAAAAGGAAAAACCGGCGGCCTTACAGGCGCGGCGCGGAGCCGGCCCGTAAGGCCGCCGGTCTTCACAAGCTCCCCAAAGAGGGGCGCTTACCGATCCTCCCGGAAATAGGCCAGCCCCAGGCTGGCGGGGGGCTGCTTCTCCTTGTTGTTGCGCATGCTGGAGACGATCAGCACAATCACCGTCACCACATAGGGCAAAATCTTGTAGAGCTGGGTGGGCACAAAGGGCAGCACCAGNCGCAGGTACAAAATCATCAGCGCGCCGAAGAGCACCGAGCCCCAGATGGCGGACAGGGGCCGCCACATGCAGAAGATCACCAGGGCCACCGCCAGCCAGCCCACGCCGCTGAGCCCCTCATGGTTCCACACGCACCCGGCGATGGTCATGATGTACACCATGCCGCCCACAGCGGAGATCCCGCCGCCGATAACGGTAGCCAGGTATTTGTACCGCTCCACGGCGATGCCCGCCGCGTCCGCCGTGGCCGGGGACTCGCCCACCGAGCGGAGATACAGGCCCGTCCGGGTGCGGTTTAGGAAGAAGAACATTCCGGCCGCCAGAATGAGCCCCAGGTAGAAAAACACGCTGTTGCCAAACAGCACGCCGCCCACAATGGGGATCCTTTGGAGGGCCGCCGGGAAGGGGGAGTTCTGGAAAAATCCCTTCAGGGCGTTGCCGATAGAGATATACCCGTTCTCCCGGACCCGCATGTACTCGCCCACGAACTGGCCCACGCCGGTGCCGAAGATGGACAGGGCCAGGCCGGTGACGTTCTGGTTGGCCCGGAGGGTGATGGTGAGGAAGCTGAAAATCAGAGAGNCCAGGGCCCCCGCCAGAAAGGCGCAGAGGATGCCGATGCCCACGGCCACGAAGCCGCTGGCCCCGGCTCCCGCCGCCTTCTCATAGTAGAACACGCCCCCCAGGCCCAGGGCGCCGCCCATGAACATGATGCCCTCCACGCCCAGGTTCAGGCTGCCGGACTTCTCCGTCAGAATCTCCCCCAGGGTGCCGAAGAGCAGCGGCGTGCCGTAGGTGATGGCGGCGATGATGAGGGCCAGGAACAAGCTCAAAAAGTTACCCATGCCGCGCCTCCTTCCTCCCCGCGCCGCGGAAAATCAGCTTGTAGTTGATGAAGAACTCACAGCCCAGCATGCAGAACAGCAGGATGCCGGTGATGATGTCGGAGATGGAGGTGGGCACCGCCATGCGGGTCTGAAGAGTCTCGGCCCCCTTGCTCAAAACCGCCAGCAGGCCGGAGATGCCCACCATGGCGAAGGCGTTGAGCTGGCTGAGCCAGGCCACGGTGATGGAGGTGAAGCCCACGCCTCCGGCCACGCCATCGTACAGCGTGTTGTTGGCCCCGGAGGCCACGATAAACCCGACGATGCCGCTGATGGCCCCGGAGAGGAACATGGTCCGCATCATCACCCGGCCCACGTTCATGCCCGCGTACCGGGCGGTGTTGATNCTGTCGCCGATGACCGCGATTTCATATCCGTGTTTTGTGTGGTTCATGTAGATGTGCATGAAAACCACCAGAACCAGCACGATGATCCAGCCGCAGTGGACCCCCAGCACCCGGGGGAGGCAGGCGGCCTCGTCAAACTGGGGAATGATCTGGGAGCCCTTCCGGCCCTCCCAGGGCCCGCCTTGGAGCCAGCGGACCACGCCGATGATNATATAGTTCATNATCAGGGTGAAGAGAGTCTNGTTGGTGTTCCACTTGGCCTTGAAAAAGGCGGGGATCAGGGCCCAGAGGCCCCCGGCCAGCGCGCCCGCCAGCCCCATCACCAGCAGCAGCACGGGGGAGGGCAGGCGGTTTGCCCAGAAGAGGGCGAAGTAGCTGGCGGCGATGGCCCCGGCGGTGATCTGGCCCTCCGCGCCGATGTTCCAAAAGCGCATCTTGAAGCAGGGGGCGATGGCCAGGGCGCAGCCCAGCAGTGGGACCGCGATCTTCACCGTCTGGCGGACGGCGCTCTTTTTCCCCAGGGCGCCGGAGATCATGGTGCCGTAAGCGGTGACGGGATTGGCCCCCGCCAGGCCCATTACCAGGGCCCCCAGCAGCAGGGCGAAGAGGATGGACCCACACCGGATGCACCAGACCTTCCAGCCCTCCATGCCGTCCCGCTTGGCAAGGCGGATGAGGGGAATCTTTTNCTCGTGGCTCATGCCTCTGCCTCCTTTCCGCCCAAGGCGCTCATCAGCAGGCCGATCTGCTCCTTGGTGGCGGACCGGGCGTCCACCACGCCGCTGACCTTTCCGCCGCAGAGGACCAGAATCCGGTCGCACAGCTCCAGCAGCACGTCCAGGTCCTCGCCCACGTAGATGACGGCCACGCCCTTCATNTNNTGTTCCGTCNGCAGATTATAAATGGTATAGGAGGTGTTGATGTCCAGACCCCGGACCGCGTAGGCGGTCATGAGCACCGAGGGGGCGCTGGCGATTTCCCGGCCCACCAGCACCTTCTGCACGTTGCCGCCGGACATCCGGCGGACGGGGAANTCCGTGCTGGGGGTAACCACCTCCAGCTNCTTCCNCACCCGCANGGCCAGCTCGTTGGGGTCCTTCNGGTTGAGGAAGACCCCCGGNCCCTTTTTCCAGGAGCGGAGCATCATATTCCCCGTCATGCCCATAGAGCCCACCAGGCCCATGCCCAGCCGGTCCTCGGGGACGAAGGCCATGGCCACCCCGGCCTTGCGGATCTGCATAGGGGTTTTCCCCACCAAATTGGCGGGGGCCTGCCCGTCAGGGGTGTAGAGAATTTCCCCCTGGCTGACCAGGCAGAGGCCGGAAATGGCCTCCAGCAGCTCCTTCTGGCNGGACCCGGCAATNCCNGNCACNCCCAGGATCTCGCCCCCCNNGGCNGTGAAGGACACGTTGTCCAGCTTCTTGACCCCCTCCCCGTCCAGAACGGTGAGGCCCTTGACCTCCAGGCGCTTCACCGGCCGTTCGTACCGGGGGCGGTCGATGTTCAGGGTCACGGCGTGGCCCACCATCATGTCCGTAAGGGCCTGGGGGCTCGTCTCGCTGGTTTTCACGGTTCCGATGTACTTTCCCTTGCGGAGGACGGACACCTTGTCGGAAAGGGCCATGACCTCGTGGAGCTTGTGGGTGATGATGACGATGGCTTTCCCGTCGGCCTTCATGGCCCGGAGCACCTCAAAGAGCTTGTCCGTCTCCTGGGGGGTGAGGACGGCAGTGGGCTCGTCCAAAATCAAGATGTCGGCCCCCCGGTAGAGGACCTTGACAATCTCCACCGTCTGCTTCTGGGAAACGGACATGTCGTAGATTTTCTGGCCGGGATCGATGTCGAAGCCGTACTTTTCGCAGATAGCCCGGACCTNTTCCTCGGCGGCCCGGATATCCAGCTTCCNCGGCTCCTCCAGCCCNAGGANGATGTTCTNCGCGNCGGTGAACACGTCCACCAGCTTGTAGTACTGGTGAATCAGGCCGATGCCGCACGCAAAGGCGTCCTTGGGGGAGCGGATGGAGACGGGCTCGCCGTTTACAAAAATCTGGCCCTCGTCGGGGAAGTAGATGCCGGAGAGCATGTTCATCAGCGTGGTTTTTCCGCTGCCGTTCTCCCCCAGCAGGGAGAGGATTTCCCCCCGGTTTAATTGCAGGTCGATGCCGTCGTTGGCCACCACCTCGCCGAAGCGCTTGGTAATGCCTTTTAGCTCAATGGCGCATACATTGTGTTCCAAAAAACGCTCATCCTTTCTAAGAGGTCCCGGCGGGGGACTGCGCTTGCGCCGGGCGGAGTCGGGATGGAGTGGAAAAGAACAGGGGCCCCCGCAGGGGCCCCTATCAAGTTCTTTTGTTGAGACTGAATCAGAACGCGGAGTTCAGCCACTCGATGCCGTCAATGGACAGGGCAAAGTAGGGCGCGGACTGGAAGTAGGACTCGTGGAAGGCCCCGTCGAACACGGCTTCCTCGGAATCGGGAGTGAAGTCGCCGTCGGTGTCCAGGGCGAAGGCGCTTTCCAGAGCCTTACCCTCGATGGTGAAGGTGGAGGTGTCGAAGACCTGGAGATCGCCGGTGCGGAGCTTGTCTTCCACTTCCGCCAGCTTCTCGGCGGTGCCGGGGGCGGCAATGGCTTCGTTCAGGTCCGTCATGACCACGGCGTCCATGTCCATGCCGTGGCACCAGTCCTGGTCAAAGCTCTCTCCGTTGGCCACGGACTCGATGGCGTACTCGAAGTAGGGGGCCCAGTTGATCCGGGTGCCGATGAGGGAGGCCTCGGGGGCGACGGAGATCATGTCGTTGTTATAGCCCGTGTGGAACACGCCCTTGGACTGGGCCGTGGTGGCGGGGGTGGTGTTGTCGGAGTGCTGGGAGATCATGACGCAGCCCATATCCGCCAGGGCGGAAGCGGCGTTGGCCTCTTCCGTGGCGTCGGACCAGGAGCCCACGAACTGGACCTTCATGGTGACGCTGGGGCAGACGCTCCGGGCGCCCAGGAAGTAAGAGGTGAAGCCGGAAATAACCTCGGCGAAGGAGAAGGCGCCAACGTAGCCGATGACGGCCTGATCGGCGGAAATTTCCCCGTCGNCAATCATNTGCTGGAGCTTCATGCCCGCCACGATGCCCGCAAGGTACCGGCCCTCGTAGATGTTGGCGAAAGCGTTGTGGGTGNTGTCNAGATTGTCGCCCCAGGAGGCCTGGTTGGTGCAGGCGATGAACTCGATTTCGGGATAGTCGGGGGCCACCTTCAGCATGAAGGGCTCGAAGCCGATGGAGTTGTTGATGATGAGGTCGCAGCCCTCGTCCGCCAGTTCGATGTTGGCGTCCTCGCAGCCGGAGTCCTCTCCGATGTTCCATTTGGTGACCCATTCCACGGTGATGCCCTTGGCGGCCAGGGCNTCGGTGGCGGCCTCCTTGCCCCGGATGAAGTTGTAGGTGTAGCCCTGGTCGTTTTCGTCGCCGATGCAGATGAGGCCCACCTTCACGGTTTTGCCCTCGGCGGGTTCGCTGCCGGAATCGGCGGGCGGCTGGGTGTCGGCGGGCTTGGACTCGTCCGCGGGCTTGCTGTCTTCGCCTCCGCCGCCTCCGCAGGCGGTTAGGCTCAGGACCAGAATCATAGACAGCAGCAATGCAAGAAACTTCTTCATACTGGTTTTCCTCCTTAATAAAAATGTGTATGGAAAGCAGCGGGGCCAAAACTTCTCCCCGGCTGATCTGATTATACAGGAAATGGGAGAAAAGTTCAATCGCTTTTTCAGCTTTTTGGGAATTTAAAAAGGAGCGCTGCCGGTTTCCGGCTGTTTTTACGAATCGGACAGCGGGCAAAACGGCGGCCGGGAGGAAACTTTTCCGGTTTTTCTTTGACAAAGCCGCCGGAATGTGGGATACTTCAAGAAGAGGAAACCATATTACCCAGGGCTCCGCGCCCCTGGAGGAATCGGGAGTAAACCATGGATCAACTGAGAAAGAAAAAAGGNTTTATCTGCGACATGGACGGCGTGATCNATCACGGGNATNAAGTGCTGCCGGGCGTGAAGAAATTTGTCCAGTGGCTGGCGGAGGAAAAGAAAAATTTCCTGTTCCTCACGAACTCCAGCCAGTACACCCCCAAGGAGCTTCAGCAGAAGCTGGCCCGGATGGGGCTGGAGGTGGACGAGTCCCACTTTTACACCAGCGCCCTGGCCACGGCCCACTTCCTGGACAGCCAGGCCCCGGGGTGCAGCGCCTACGTAGTGGGCGAGCACGGAATCACCAACGCCCTGTACGACAAAGGCATCACCTACAACGACGTGAACCCGGACTATGTGGTGGTGGGGGAGTCCTCCGCCTATAACCTGGAGCAGATTACCAAGGCCATCNGCCTGGTAAACGCCGGGGCGAAGCTCATCGGCACCAACCCGGACCTGACGNCCCCCTCGGAGGCGGGAATCGTCCCGGCCTGCCGGGCCCTCATCGCCCCCATTGAGCTGGCNACGGGCAAGAGCGCCTATTTCGTGGGCAAGCCCAATCCCCTGATGATGCGCACCGGCCTGCGGATGCTGGGGGTCCACTCGGAAAACGCCGTGATGATCGGGGACCGGATGGACACGGACATCATCGCGGGCATTGAAACCGGCCTGGACACCGTCCTGGTGCTCTCCGGCGTATCCACCCGGGAGACCTGCGAAGAATACCCGTACCGGCCCAAGTTCATCCTGAAGGGCGTGGGGGAGATCCCCGGGAAGTAAGAACGGGGCGGGATTTTGCCGCAAAACGCCGCCCCTCCCCAGAGCCGGCGCGGCGCCTGGACAAAAAAGGAAGAGGGAAACGAACCCGTTTCCCTCTTCCTTTTTTCAGCTGTCTGTGCCGGACGCTCAGGCGTGCCGGTAGGCCTTGCGGCAGAACATGCCGCCCGCCGTGCTCCGGTTCTTCCGGGCGGCCTCNTGCNTGCGNAGGCGGTCGAATCCATCCTCGACCCCGGCCTTATTCATATTGGAAGTGAGCATCAGGCTGCCAAAGCAAAGGGCGCCGGCTTCATCAAACATCTTCTGAAACATGGTGATATCCTCCTGTTTCCTGGAAGGCTTCCGCCNTCCGCGTCGTTGTTGGTAGGTTCCCTCCGGTTTCGCGCTCCCCGGAGGATGGCCTTAGTATAGCCTTCCCCCCTGCTCTTGGCAAGAATCAAACTGGGCAAAGTTTCCTGGCGCGCCGCCTCGAAATTATACTTCTTGCACAAAAAAATATGCGATTTTCCGTTATTATAACCAATTCTGGTTTGCAAACGCCGCACATGTCCAGAAAGCGGGGGAAGTCGGAATCTATTTAACATTTCAACTGTTTTCGAAAAGCGGAGAGATAACATTCCTCATCTTTTTGGAACTGGAAAATATAGTCACTTTACACCAAAAACTGACATTTTAGTCCGCAATAATTGAAGCATATGTCGTAATATTGTACAAAATTCAAGCCGTCATTTTGACATTCAATGTTTGAAACTAACATATCCTCCGTTCTTTCAAACATATTTCCATCACATTTTCCCGGTTCTTCTGCTAAAATCAGATATAGAAAGACGGAGGGCCCGCCGTTTCACAAAGTATGCATGAGAATGAAGGAGGAACCCACAATGACAACCCCGGACACCCAGACCAGACGGCTTCCCGCCAGCCAAAAGTACGCCTTCGGCATCGGCGCCATCGGTAAGGATGCCATCTGCAACCTCGTCGGCGCCTTCCTGATGCTGTACATGACGGATACCCTGGGCCTGAGCGCGGCCTTTGCCGGCGTGCTCCTCGGCGCCGCCCGGATTTGGGACGCCGTCAACGACCCCATGATGGGCATGATTGTGGACAACACCCACACCCGGTACGGCAAATTCCGTATCTGGCTTATCATCGGCACCTTGATCAACTCCGTGTTCTTCATCCTGCTTTTCACCACCTGCGGCATCACCGACAAGGGGACCCTGATGGTCTATGTGTCCGTCATGTATATTCTCTACGGCATGACCTACACCATCATGGACGTGCCCTACTGGTCCTGGCTGCCCAACCTCTCCAGCGACCCCCGGGAGCGGGAGTCCATCTCCGTTGTCCCCCGCATCTTCGCCTCCATCGGCGGTTTCCTGGTGTGCACCTTCGGCTTGAACCTCATCAACTACTTCAATGAAATGGCCGGGGACCAGACCGTCATGCAGACCCAGGACAACGGCCAGGTGCTGAACATCTCCGTCNCCGGCTTCACCTACGCCGCCGTGGCCATCGTGGTGCTGTTCATCGTCTGCATCGGCATCACCTGCGCCGTGGTCAAGGAAAAGCCCACCGTGGGAGAGGGCAAGGCGGAAAAGACCAGCCTCAAGGAAGCCTTCGCCATCATCATCAAGAACGACCAGCTGGTGGCCTTCATCGGCCTGCTGCTGACCTTCAACCTCTGCACCCAGATTCTGAAGGCCTTCGCCGTCTACTACTTCAAAGAGGCCTGCGGCAACGCCTACCTGTACTCCATCTTCGGCTATGCCATTATCGCCGAAATGGTGGGCCTCTTCCTCTTCCCCAAGATCGCCAAGAACATGGAGCGCGAGAAGGTCTACCTTCTGGCCTGCGCCCTCCCGGTTGTGGGCCTGGTGCTGCTGTTTGCCCTGGGCTATGTGGCTCCCTCCAGCACCGCCGNCGTCATCGCCTCCTGCGCCTTCATCTTCTTCGGCTCCGGCCTCTCCCTGGGCACCACCACCTGCTGCATCGCCGACGTCATCGACTACGGCGAGCTGAAATTCGGCAAGCGGAACGAGTCCGTCACCTGCTCCGCCCAGACCTTCCTGATGAAGGCCGCCTCCGCCGTGGCCGCCACCCTCACCGGCGTGGGCCTGGACGTCATCGGCTACAATTCCGAGGCCTCCGGCGCTCAGTNCGCCGGCACCATCATGGGCATCCGCTTCCTTATGTTTGCCGTGCCCATCNCCCTGGCCATNCTCAGCTTCCTGATTTACAAGACCCAGTACAAGCTGAAGGGCGCGCGCCTGGACCAGCTGACGAAGGACGTCAACGCCCTCCACGCCAAGCAGGGCCGGAAGTAAGCCCAATACCGTATACCGCATAAGGAGGACCCTTTATGAGCATCGCCTACCACGAGAGCACGAAAACCTTCCACCTGACCAACGGTCAAATCAGCTACATCATGAAGGTGCTTCCCAACGGGGCCCTGGGGCAGCTGTACTTTGGAAAGGCCATCCGGGACCGGGAGAGCTTCGACCACCTGCTGGAGATGAAGCACCGCCCCATGAGCTCCTGGGTCTTTGAGGGGAACAAGCTCTTCTCCCTGGAGCATACCCGGCAGGAGTACCCCTCCTACGGCTCCACCGACTACCGCCACCCCGCCGTGCAGATTCTCCAGCCCAACGGCAGCCGGATCACGGACTTCGTGGTCCAGTCCCACATCGTCACCCCCGGCAAGCCCGCCCTGGAGGGCCTGCCCGCCACCTACTGCGAGTCCGGCAGCGAGGCCGAAACCCTCACCGTCCGTCTGCGGGACGAGCTGCTGGGGGTCTCCCTGGACCTGAACTACACCCTCTTCGCGGACCGGCCGGCGCTGGCCCGCTCCGCCCGGCTGGTGAACGAGGGGGATCTGGACCTCCACCTCACCCACGCCATGAGCCTCTGCCTGGACCTTCCCGACCGCGACTATGAGTTTGTCCACTTCTCCGGGGCCTGGTCCCGGGAACGCTGGATGAAGGTCCGGCGTTTGGAGCAGGGCATCCAGTCCGTGGAGTCCGCCCGGGGCAACTCCTCCCACAACCACAACCCCTTTGTCATGCTCCGCCGCCCCGGCACGGACGAGGACCAGGGCGAGGTCATCGGCCTCTCCCTCGTCTACTCCGGCAACTTCCTGGCCCAGGCGGAGGTGGACACCTGGGATACCACCCGGGTCACCCTGGGCATCAACCCCTTCGGCTTCGACTGGAAGCTGGCCCCCGGAGAGTCCTTCCAAACTCCCGAGGCGGTGATGGTCTACTCCCATGAGGGCATGAACGCCATGAGCCGCACCTTCCACCAGCTCTACCGCAGCCGCCTGGCCCGGGGCCGGTGGCGGGACAAACCCCGGCCCATCCTCATCAACAACTGGGAGGCCACCTACTTTGACTTCACCGAGGATAAGCTGGTGACCATCGCCGAGGCCGCCCACAAGGACGGCGTGGAGCTCTTCGTCCTGGACGACGGCTGGTTTGGCGCCCGGTGCAGCGACTTCGCGGGCCTGGGGGACTGGACCCCCAACCGGGACCGCCTGCCGGAGGGCCTGGCCAGCCTGGCCCGGCGGATCAACGGCCTAGGCATGCAGTTCGGCCTCTGGTTCGAGCCGGAGATGGTCAACAAGGATTCCGACCTCTACCNGGCCCACCCGGATTGGATCATCCACGTCNCGGGCCGCCGGGAGTCCCATGGCCGGAACCAGTACGTGCTGGACTTCTCCCGGCCCGAGGTGGTGGACTGCATCTATGACCAGATGGCGAAGCTCCTCAGCGAGGCCAACATCTCCTATGTTAAATGGGACATGAACCGCAGCATCTCGGAGCCCTTCTCCGAGGCTCTGCCCCCGGACCGGCAGGGAGAGCTGTTCCACCGCTACATCCTGGGCGTTTACCGCCTCTACGAGCGGCTGACCGCCNGCTTCCCCCATGTCCTCTTCGAGTCCTGCTCCTCCGGCGGCGGGCGGTNTGACCCCGGCATGCTGTACTACGCGCCCCAGTGCTGGGCCTCCGACGACTCCGNCGCCGTGGAGCGGCTGAAAATCCAGTACGGCACTTCCTACTGCTATCCCATCAGCTCCATCGGGGCCCATGTGTCGGCGGTGCCCAACCACCAGGTAAAGCGGATCACCCCCTTGGCCACCCGGGCCAACGTGGCTCACTTCGGCACCTTCGGCTATGAGCTGGATTTGAACAAGCTCACGGCGGAGGAGCGGGAGCAGGTCCGGCAGCAGATTGCCTTTATGAAGGAGTACCGGGAGGTTCTCCAGTTCGGCGACTTCTACCGGCTCCGCTCTCCCTTCGACGGGAACTTTACCTCCTGGATGGCGGTGAGCGGGGACAAGAAAACCGCCCTGGTGGGCTGGTACCGGACGCTGAGCGAGACCAACGGCTCCTGCCGCCGGGTGAAGCTCCGGGGCCTGGACCCGGATCTCTGCTACCAGGTGGACGGCGGCGGGACCCACTATGGCGACGAGCTGATGAACCTGGGCCTTGTGACCACCGACAGCGGCGCGGGCGAGTGCCAGCCCGGCGAGCGGCCCATCTGCGACTTCGATTCTCACATCTTCGTGCTCAAAGCGTGATTCTCAGCGGACCTTGGGTCCGCCCTCCATCCCCCTATAAAGCCGATCCGGGCCGCCCCATAGGGCGGCCCGGATCGGCTTTGTCTCAAATTCACGGGGCGGCGGGCTCCTCCGGCGCTTCCGCCAGATGCTCCAGGCTCCGCAGGGCCCGCTCCCGGTCCCACTTCCGGTACTTGACCGGCGTGATGCCGAACTGCTGCTTGAAGGCCTTGGAAAAAACCTGGGGGTCCTGATAGCCGCAGCTCATGGCGATGTTGGCGACGGACGCGTCCGTCAGCGTCAGCTGTTCCTTGGCCCGGGTCAGGCGGAACTGGGTCAGGCACTCCTGGGGGGAGACGCCCAATATCCGCCGGAACAACGTGAAGAGATAGGTCCGGTTCAATGCCACGTAGCCCGCGATGTCGGAAACCGTGATGCCGTTGGCGTAGTTGTTCCGAATGAACTCCATGGCCTGGTGGATATACAGGTTTTCCCGCTCCCGCTTGGTGAGGCGGCGCTCCGACTCCCGGGAAATNCNCTTGGCANGGCAGNCGAAAAACCGGCACAGCAGGGACTGGAGCATAAAGTCCGCCTCCGTGTCGGACTTGTTGTAGGTCAGCATGGACTCCACCAGCTTCAAAAGCTCCCCGCCGTCCTCGCAGCGGAAGGTCAGCTGGCCGTTTCCCAGGCCCAGGCTCCGCAGGCAGCTCTCGCACTTGGCCCCGTCGAAGCCGATCCAGAGGTAGGTCCAGGGGTCCTCCTCGCCGGCCTGGTAGAAGGTCTGCTTGTTGGGCTCGATCAAAAAGCCCTCTCCCTTGTGCAGGGAGAATTCCTGGTCCTCCACCCGGTAGATGCCGCTTCCGTCCAGAATATAGTGCAGGAGATAGTTGGGCCGGACCGCCGGGCCATAGCTGTGCAGAGGCTCGCAGCGGGCATGGCCGCAGTAGCAGAGATAGAAATCGGAGAACTTCTGATACTGCTTTTGCAGGTGCAGCACATAGCTTTCTTCCATCGCGCCTCCCCCTTATCCATTGGCGTGGATACGCGGCCTTCAGCCGCCGCAGCGTCCGCTGTTTCCGGCGCAGCCGTGGTGGTCCTCTCCGCAGTGTCCGCGTTCCCCGTGGTGGTCGTGGCGGCCGCACCGGACCTCNGCGCTGTAGTCCAGCGTCCNCGCCAGAAGGGCCCGCACCGCCTCGTCCGCCCCGCCGGTGACGCCGCCATAGAGCCGGATTCCCGCCTGGGCCAAGGCCTCCTGGGCTCCCGCGCCGATGCCGCCGCAGATCAGCGTGTCCACCTCCAGCCCGGAGAGAAAACCCGCCAGGGCCCCGTNGCCGCTTCCGGCGGGGACGGCAATCCGCTCCGCGGTAATCCGCCCGTCCTCCACGTCGTAAATTTTGAATTGGCCGCTGTGGCCGAAGTGCTGGAACACCTGGCCGTTCTCATAGGGTACCGCGATTTTCATGTGCAACGCTCCTTTTCCAATTTGCGCGGACAGGCCGCCGCCTTCCTGCTTTTTCTATTGTAGCCCGGAACCGGCGGTTTTGCAAGTCACTATGAAACAAGATAACCGCCCATAAATTCGCGGAGGACGCCGCGTTTACCGGCGCCCTGGAGGCCTGCCAAATTAAGGGGAGGGACCCCATTTTGCCGTTGCAAAGAAAAAAGGAATATGTTACCATAAATGTGCCAATGCGGAAACGAAACCGTTTGGGAAGGGAGAGGCACCTATGATACGACAAAAGATCATCTGCGACTGCGACCCCGGACATGACGACGCCGTCGCCCTCATGCTGGCGGCGAACAGCCCGGGGCTGGAGCTCCTGGGCGTCACGGTTGTNGCGGGGAACCAGACTCTGGACAACACCGCCCGGAATGCCTGCCGGGTATTGCAGTGGCTGGGCCGGGAGGATATTCCGGTCTACGCGGGCTGCGGACGACCCATGGTCCGGGACCGGATAACGGCGGGGGACATCCACGGCGAGACGGGTTTGGACGGCCCGGTCTTCCCGCCTTTGCGTAAAGCGGCGGAGAAGGAACACGCGGTAAGCTTCCTGGCCCGCACGCTGCTGGCCTCGGAAGGAGACGTCACCGTGGTCACCACCGGGCCCATGACGAATTTGGCCATGGCCCTGCGGATGGAGCCGGGCGCGGCGGAGAAAATTNGGAGGATCGTTTTGATGGGCGGCTCCTATACCAACGGAAACGTCACCCCGGCGGCGGAGTTCAACATCCTGGCGGANCCGGAGGCCGCCCATGTCTGCTTCACCTCCGGCCGTCCCATCACCATGATCGGCCTGGATGTGACGANGAAGGTCCTCTGCTACCCNNCCATCGTGGAGCGGATGGCGAAGGTGAACACCTGTGCCTCCCGGCTGTTTGTGGATTTGATGAAGCATTTCTGCAAGGCGCAGAAGGAGGTCTTCGGCTGGGAGGGCGGCCCCCTCCACGACCCCGTCACCATCGCCGCCCTGATGGACCCGGCGCTGGTTGCCGTCAAGCCCATGAACGTCCGCATCGACCTAGGCCGCGGGGATTCCTATGGGCGGACAAACTGCGACGCCTTCGGGTACTTAGGCCTCCCCGCCACGGCGGACGTGGCTGTGGACATCGACGTGGAGCGCTTCTGGGACATCATCGAGGGAGGACTCCGCCGCTACGGTGAAACGGAGGCGGGGGCATGAGGGTTCTCAGCTTCGGATCGCTGAACATCGACTATGTCTATGAAGTTCCCCGTTTCGTGNGCGGNGGGGAAACCCTGTCCGCCCTGTCCCTCAGNCGGTTCAGCGGCGCAAAGGGCTTGAACCAGTCCGTGGCCCTNGCCCGGGCGGGACTGGAGGTCCGGCACGCCGGGGCGGTGGGCCGGGACGGCCTGTTTCTCCTGGAGGAGCTCCGGGCGGCGGGAGCCGATACCGGATATGTGGAGGTCCTGGAGGACGTCTCCACCGGACACGCCGTCATCCAGCGGACCCCGGCGGGGGAAAACTGCATCCTGCTCTACGGCGGGGCCAACCGCCGGATCACCCGGGAACATATCGACCGGGTCCTCTCGGACNTCGGCCCCGGGGACGACCTGGTCCTGCAAAATGAAATCAGCGAGCTGCCCTATCTGGCGGAACAGGCCAAAAAGCGGNACATNACCGTGGCCCTGAACCCCTCCCCCATGGAGGAGGGCCTGCTGTCCCTGCTGCCTTCCGCCGGATATCTGATCCTCAACGAAATCGAGGCGTCGCAGCTCCNGCGGGGCTTGGGAAAGCCGGTTCCCGAAGCAGGAGAGGCCCTGGCGGAGGCGCTGGCGGAGGCGCTTCCCTCCTCCGCGGCTATCGTGCTGACCCTGGGGCCTCAGGGTTCTCTCTGCGCCGCCGGGGGACGCCTTATAAGACAGGCGGCGGNTCCCGTCCGGCCCGTGGACACCACGGCGGCGGGGGACGCCTATACCGGCTTTTTCCTGGCCGGGGCCCTCAGCGGGCGGGGCGTGGAATGGGCCATGGAATACGCCTCCGCCGCCGCGGCCATCGCCGTCAGCCGGCCTGGGGCCGCACCCTCCATTCCCTCCCGGGAGGAGGTCCTGGCGGAGATGGGCGGCTGACATGATATTATTTCTGAGTTTTAAGCTCGGAAATAGTACAAAACGGGGCGGAGCTGCCGCGGCAGCTCCGCCTCTCACTATTGCACCCGTCAGCCGGGCCTCCGGGCCCGGTTCTTCCGTTCCCGCTGATAGCACTCGTCGCAAAGCCGCCCCCGGTGATACAGGGGCAGGGCCTTTCCGCANACCTGGCAGAAGCGGATGTTGTTCCGCAGCCGGTGCAGCAGGATTTCGTTGATCGCGTCCGCCACCTGCTCCCGGCTGTCATAGAGACGATCCTCATCTACCGGACAGCCAAAGGTCTTGGNAANGGAGTAGTAGAGATCCAGCTTCCGGTAATACTGCTCCAGCTCCGGCAGGGTGGGGTCCCCCTCCGGAAGGCCGGGCTGGTCGACGTCCTCCCCCTGCTGCCAGCGGCGCAGGAAGGAGAAGAACAGATCCCGCAGGGCCTCCTCCGACTCGTCAAAGGGGATGTTGGCCGCTTTTAGCTCCTGCTCCCGGGTGAGGGTGAAGCCCATCTCCCGCATTTTGGAGATGATGGTGATATACCGGGTGATGTCCAGCTTCCGGTAGGGCTCCACCGTGGGCATCCGGTTCCACTCCGTCAGTACCTCCAGAAGATCGAACTCCGCCTGAAGCACCAGATCGGAAAAGCCCGCCACGGCGTAATCCAGGGGCGGGACGACTGCCTCCAGCCCCGCCCGGATAATGGGCAGGCCCTGGACAGCCCCCACATAGCCCTTGNTGTACATGCCNAAGCGCCCCGCCCGTCCGGCAATCTGGCGGATCTCCTCCGGCTTCAGCTCCCGGCGTTCCACGCCGTCGAANTTCTCCGTCNCCAGGAAGATGATTCGCCGGATGGGCAGGTTCAGCCCCATGCCGATGGCGNCGGTGGAGACGATATACTCCATCTCCCCCTTTAAAAAGCCCTCCATCTGCCGCCGCCGGGTGGAGTAGGGCANGGCTCCGTAGATGATGGCGGGCTCCTTCCCGCTTTGGCGGAGGTCCTCCGCCACGCTGAGGACCCCCACCTTGGAGAAGGTGATGAGGGCGTCCCCCGGCTGCACCCGGTGGTAGTCCACGGTGCGGGTCATGCAGATCAGCGGCGTGGTCCGNTTGTGGCNNTCCACCTCATAGGTGTCGCCGCAGCTTTCAATCAGGCGGATCAGCAGATCCTCCGCCTCCGGGGCGGCACAGAGGTGAACCTCCGGGGACAGCACCCCCAGAATGGCCCGGGTCCAGGCATAGCCCCGCTGTGCGTCGGAAATCATCTGGCATTCGTCGATGACGGCCACGTCGTAGTACCCCCGCATGTCCAGCTTCTCGGCGGTGGCGGCGGTGTGGGTGTCCCAGGTGCGGGCGTCCTCTTCCTCTCCGGTGGTGAGGCTGCAATCCACCCCCGCGTCCANAAGGGTTTCCTGCGCCTCCAGAGCCAGCAGGCGCAGGGGGGCCAGGNATACGCCGCTGCGGGCCTGCTTGAGGCGCTGGAACCCGGCGTAGGTCTTGCCAGTGTTGGTGCCCCCCAGGTGGAGCGTAAAGTGGCGGCGCATCGCCCGGGCCTCCGGGTACTCGTCCTTGGGGTTCAGGGCGATGAGGAGGGACAAGCTGGTGCGGATGGCCTGGGGCACGTACCACACGGACCAGACCGCCGTCAGCCCCTCCTTCACCAGAAGGTCCGCCGGGAAGCCCGGCGCGCGCAGCATCGGCGAAAGGTCCGCCTCCGGCTGTGCGGCGGCCAGATCCTCCAGCGCCCGCCCGGCGGAGGCCAGCAGCACTTGCGGATACCGGCCTTGGACCTTGCGGACCAGGGGCGCGCCCTCCCGCTCTCCCATCCAGCCCCCGGCCTTGAGAAAGTTTTTCAGCACTATGGGAAGGCTCTTGCTGTCTCCCCGCTCTTCCAGGGCCAGAAACTCCTTTATCCAGCCCTGGGCCCGGGAGGAGGCCAGGCTGCGCCCCTTGGCCACCCCCGGCAGCAGGGCCAGCAATCCCCGGTGAATCAATTTCGCCAATATGGCGGCGTCGGAGGCCGTCTCCTCCAAGCCCCCATCCTCCCAGGCCTGGGACAGCAGCTTACAGGCGTTCCCCGCTCCCTGGGCGGGGGTCTTCCGGGGCTCGATTCTCCGGGCCTGAAAGTGAGGGTGCTCCTCCGCCGCCTTCACCAGCTTTTTGTTCCATATCCGGCGGCGGCCGCTCTCCGTCTCCTCATATTCCGGCGGGGGAAGAAGCTCCCGAATCAAGGCGTTGGTCCAGCCCCGGCTCTTCAATGTGGCGGCGGACCAGTTTTTGGCTGGGCGGCGTCTGGGCACNGCGCTTCCNCCTTTCCTTCTCGAAACGCGTCGATTCTTATGGATAGTATAGCCCAAATCCGGCAAATCTTCAACGGCGGATTTTCCGGCCCCGCCGGGGCGAGAGAAATGGGTGGATTTTCCGTCGGATTTATGGTATAATCGGTAATCAATAACGCAAAAAGGGGTATCGACATGGAAAGGGAACCGCACGCCAAAATNATCAGCCGCAACGCTTATGGCGAGGAGGTCTGCGCCGGCGCCGCCCGCATCTCCACCACCGCCGGGGACGCCCAGGCGATCTTTGAAGACGCCCGGGGGAATTCCAAGAACCGGGCCCTCATTGGGAAGGTCCTGGCCTCCGGCCACAAGTCCCTCATTGAGCACGCCGTCTTCACCATCGCCCTGCGGGACGTGTCCGTCTTTGTGGAGCAGTTTTTCATTGAGTTCCGCCTGGCCTCCTTCACCGTCAAGTCCCGGCGCTACGTGGACTTCAGCCGCCTGGGCTACTACATTCCCCCGGAGCTGGAGGGGGAGGATCTGGACCTGTACCGCCGCTATATGGACGGGCTCTTCGCGGCCTATGGGGACCNTCTGGAGGCCGGAGTCCCCCGGGAGGACGCCCGCTTCCTCCTGCCCTACGCCTTCCACAGCAACTTCTACTGCACCCTCANTGCCNNGGAGCTGGGCCGGCTCCTCTGTGAAATCCGCTGTCGGGGCCGGGACGTCCCGGAGCTGCTGGCCCTGGCGGACGAGCTCACCGGANAGTTGGAAGAGCAGTTTCCCTGCCTGCTTCCCGAGCTTTGTGAGTCCTTCGAAGACNCCCCCGCCGGGGAGGCCTTCCCCCTTCGCTGTTCCTCCCGCGAGCCCGTCTTCCTCGCCCGGGGGACGGCGGGGACCGTCTCCCTGCTTCGCGCCCCGGCGGAGCCCATGAAGCTTCTGGAGGCCGCCCACCGTGTTCAGCACCCCGGGAAGCCTTTGGACCTGGCCGCCCTGTCCTCCTCCCGGCGGCNCCGGGAGCTGGAACAGCTGGCGTATACCTTTACCGTCTCCGGCATCACCNTCTCCGGCGNCACCCACCTGGTCCGCCACCTGATGCAGTCCATNNTCGTTCCCNCCATTCAAANCGTAGACCACAGCNGNGTCATCNTCCCGGACTCCGTCGCCGCCGATCCGGCCGCGCTGGAGCGGTATCAAACGGCTGTCCGGGACGCCCATGACCGGCTTCTCCAGATCCGGGAGCGCCCCGCCCTGGAAAAGCTCCACTACTACTTTGCCCTCAGCGGGAACCTGNTGGACGTCATGACCACCATGAACGCCCGGGAGCTTCAGTGGTTCATCCGGCTGCGCTCATGCAGCCGGGCCCAGTGGGAAATTCGGGATATCGCGGTGGATTTGCTGCGCCAGCTCCGGCGGAGCTTCCCCGAGCTCTTCGGCCGCTTCGGCCCCGCCTGCTTCTCCGAGGGCCGCTGCCCCGAGGGGCGGCTGACCTGCGGGCAGATGGGCGATGCCGTCCGGCGGTTCAAGGATCTGGAAGCCTGAGAAAACCGGCGGGGACCGTGACGGTCCCCGCCTATCCAAGCTCTCCCGCCGCCGGCGCGGCCGGGGACCCTGCCGTGCTTCCGGGGCGGACTGCCGCGGCTTTGGGAAAAATGAGCCGGGTGAACCCTTGCAAGGGCCGGGGTTATCTGCTATAGTGGGTTCCAAAATAAAGGGGGCGGGTNGCGCCCCGTGAGAAAGGAGCGGCGCGCGATGCTGCTGGGCGTTGACTACTACCCCGAGCAATGGGACCCCGCCCTGATGGACGCCGATATGGACGTCATTCGGGAGATGGGGGGCGATACAATCCGGATTGCCGAGTTCTCCTGGCATCTGATGGAGCCTGTCGAGGGGCAGTATGACTTTTCCTTTTTTGACCGCGTCATTGCCAAGGCCAAGGAAAAGAACTTGAAGGTCATCCTGGGCACGCCGACCGCCGCGATTCCGGCATGGCTTGCGAAGAAATACCCGGATATCCTCTCCCGGTTTGAGAACGGACAGCCCCGGGCCTTTGGCGGACGCCACGTCTGCTGCTACAACAGCCCGGAGCTGTATGCGTATTCGGAGAAAATCATCCGGGCCATGGCGGGCCATTACCGGAACGAGCCGCAGATCGCCGCCTGGCAGGCCGACAACGAGCTGGGCCACGAGGGAAGCGACCTTTGCTGGTGCCCCCGGTGCCGGGAGGCGTTCCGCCGGTATCTCCGCAAAAAGTTCGATGGGGACATTCACCGCCTCAATGACGCCTACGGGACTGCCTTCTGGTCCCAGGAATACAATGAGTTTGACGAGATTCCCCTTCCCGCTCCTACCATCACCACCCATAATCCCGCCCTGCGGCTGGACTGGGAACGGTTCCGGAGCGAAATCCTTTGCAATTTCNTGGNCNTNCAGGCCCGCCTGATTCGGGAGCTTTCCCCCGGGGCCGTGGTCATTCACGACTTCCCCGGCGGGGGTCTGGACCGGCGCTTTGACTACGCCCGGGCCGCCAAAAGCCTGGACGCGGCGGCCTATAACAACTACCCTGTCTGGGGCGGGGAAAAGGAACCCCTCCCGCCCCACGAAATCGCGTTCGGCTTGGACTATATCCGGGGGCTGAAACGGCAGAACTTCTGGATTACCGAGGCCATCATGGGGGCCCAGGGCCACGACGTCACCGGCTACCTCCCCCGGCCCGGCCAGGCGAAGCTGTGGTCCTGGCAGAGCATGGCCCACGGCTGTGAGTCCCTGCNGTATTTCCGCTACCGGGGTGCGGCCAAGGGGGCGGAGCAGTTTTGCTGCGGCATCCTTGACGCGGACAACCGGAAGGGCCGGAAATTCTATGAGGTCCAGAGCTTTTTCCGGGAGGTTTCCCGTTACGCCCAGGCCCTGGAGTCCCCCATGCGCGGCGAGGCGGCCATCGTCTATGACTACGACTCCCTGGCCTCCTTCCGCATCCAGCGCCAAAGCCTCCTGCTGGACTGCCCGGGCGAGATGAAAAAGCTCTACAAGGCCTTCTACGACCGGAACGTCTCCGTGGACGTTATTCCGGCGGAGGCGGACCTCACGGGCTACAAGGCGGTCCTCCTCCCCCAGCTCACCGTCGTCAAGCCGGAGTTCCTGGCCAGGGCGGAGCGGTTTGTCCGGGAGGGCGGCACGCTGGTCCTCACGTACCGGACCGGGGTGAAGGACCCGGACAACAACCTCTTCTTTGGGGAGGTCCTGCCGGTGGGCTGGGCCGGGCTTGCCGGGGTGACGGTGGCGGAAACGGAGAGCCTCCAGGAGCGGAACGCCTTCCCGGTCGTGGGCGAGGGCGCGTTTGCCGGAACGGAGGGCCGCGGCGGCGTCTTCCGGGACATGCTGGAGGTCCGGGACGCCGAGGTCCTCTACCGTTACGGCGACCCCTTCTACACGGACTTCGCCGCCGTCACCCGGAAACGGCACGGGCCCGGCGCGGTATACTATTTCGGCTGTTCCCTGGACGAGGGCATCATCTCCAGACTGACGGAAACCATTTTGTCGGACTGCCGTATCGAGGGCGTTCCCTCCCCCGGCGGTGTGGAGATCGCCGTCCGAGGAGGGCCGGAGCAGAAAATCCGGATGCTGATGAACCACAACGCCTTTGAGACGGAGGCCCTGGGCGTAACGCTGCCGCCTTACGGCTGCGTGGTCCAGACGCTTTAAGGAANAGCCCCGTGGTGGGCCAAATGCGTCCCGTGCCTGCCGCCCGCAAACGGGCGGAGCTAGAGCAGGCCGTCAACTCGCTTCACCCTTCCGCCCAATAGGAAAAGGCCCGCCGGGAGGCGGGCCTTTTGTGACGGTCTTTCGGCAGCGGTCAGGTCTGGATGTCCGTCAGCCGGACCGGCTCCCCCTCCAGGGTGACGTGCAGGGGGGCGTTGTCCGGGAAGGAGAGAAGAACATAGCCGGAGTCCAGCTTTTTGAGCTTATGGATGTTCACCCGCCAGCTCCCATCCTCCCAGGTGGGCTGCCAGGCGTACAGCCAGGGGAAGCCGTTGCAATAGAGATATTGCCGCCCTTCGGAGTGGATGACGTACCAGGTCTTGATGGCGCATTGATCCATGGCCTTCCGGGCGGCGGCGGGGAGCTCCTCCGCCGTCATGGCCCGTGCGTCGGGATTGGCGGCAAGGTCCGGGGGATTTCCCTGCTTCAGTGTCAGCGAGATACTGCCCTTAAGGTTCCCCAGGTCCCCCTCCGGGGCATGGNGGAACAGGCGGTAAGATCCCGGCTTTACGGNCTCGCCGTCGAACACAAAGTCCGCCGCGCAGCGGAGCTCTCCGTTCGTCCGTTTGTTGGAGACGCTGTAATAGGTTACGTCCTCAGGGCTTTGCTCCATGCCGCAAAAGCCGATCTTCATGCGTCCANCTGTNTCCGCCGTCACGNNNTAANGAATCCGATCCCCTTGGGACAGAATGTATTCCCCCAAATATACCCAGCTGCCGCCCTNCATCCGGGTCTGGTTCACAGGAATGGTGACATCCATGCCGCCCTCCTCCAGATCGTCCCAATCGCCGAATAGTTCCTCGACCTCCGCTTTGGTCATTTCCCGGACGGACCGGATTTTACCGTCCGCGCCCCGCTCCACCTTGAGATCCAGCAGGCCCTGGGGATTCGTGTCCAGGGTCACACAGGAGGCGTCGGGGCGGGAGTCCAGGAAAATCCGGACCATGTGCCCCTGGTAGTAATAGACCCGGCCCTCTTTGGTGATTCCGGCGGCCTTGTATTCCTCGGCCCGTTTGGCCTCCAGCTCCTTTTCCAGGGCTTCTAATTCCTCGTCCCGGTCCANTGCTTTCAGCAGGATGGAACAGAGGGCGGCGTTTTCCTTGGCGGCCCGGGCGATCCAGGCATCCAGCGTGTCCTCGTCCCAATCCAGCTCGTCCCAATCCAGATGGTTGACGAGAACGGAGAAGAAGGCGCTGCTGCCGTCCTCATAGGCCCGTTCCAGGAAGGCCGTTTGTTCCTCCTGACTGAGGAAGGGAACCGCAATGCTGAACGCGGCGACATCGCCCTCCTCATAGCTCCGCTCTGCCAGGAGGGCGGACCGGAGGCGGAGATTTTCGCTCGACGACGCCTGGGCGGAAAGCGGCGGCAGGGCTGTTCCCTTGACCGGGCTTGCGCCCCGCTTGGCGGGCCCGGTGTAGGCTCCCGCCGCGGCGGCTCCCGTGGTCAGTGCCGCCGCCAGGACCAGGGACAGCAGGGCCGTCCATCTGGAAGGTTTTTTGAAGTTCATGATCGCGCTCAACCTCTCTTTCAATAATTCCGCGCTCTCGCCCAGGGACACGGAGCCCCGGGCGGCACGGTATCCGCCGCCGGACTCCAGAGCCCGGAGCAGGGCGTCCCCATAGGACAGGCGCTCCTCCGGCTTCAGGCGGCGGAGCACCGCTTCGTCACAGGCCAGCTCACAAGCCCGGTCAATCTCCCGGGCCATGACCCAGACCAAGGGGTTCCACCAGTGGAGGCACACGGTGAGCTGGACCAGCCACTTGTACAGCAGATCCCGCCGCCGGTAATGGGTCAGCTCGTGGAGGGCCGTACAGCGAAAATCCGCCTCGCTCACCGCCGCCGAGGGCAGGACGATCCGGGGCCGGAACAGCCCCAGCAGCATGGGGGAGGCGGCCAGGGGATTTTCCCACAGCTCCACGGGCCGCCGGACCTTCAGCTCCTCCCCGGTCCGGGCCAGCAGGTCCAGCAGGGCGGGGTCGGAGACCTCCCGGCGTCCGGCCCGGAGACAGCGGAGAAAATGCAGGTAGGCGCTTACCCTCCACACCATCAGGACCAGCGCGCCGCCCAGCCAGGCCAGGGCCAGCGCCTCCGCCGGGGAAATCCCGGCGGACGCCGGGTCCGGCGGGGGAACGGAGGGCTGAGGCGGAGGGAGCGGCTTTGGGG
>NZ_CAJMXG010000018.1:0-26795 GCF_905219725.1 Oscillibacter sp. CU971 | reverse complement strand
GCAGCACCAGGGCCAGAAGGAGAGCCTCATCAGCGTGGGCCTGAGCAAGCTGGACCAGCTTTCCGCCATCGTGGGCGAGATCGTCATTACCGAGGCCATGGTCACCGGCTCGCCGGACCTGAAGGGCCTCCATCTGGACGCCTTCTCCAAGTCCGCCCGGCAGCTGCGCAAGCTTACCGACGAGCTTCAGGACGTGTCCATGTCCCTGCGGATGATCCCGGTGTCCAACACCTTCCAGAAAATGAACCGCATCGTCCGGGATATGTGCAAGAAGCTGAACAAACAGGTGAAGCTCACCCTGGTGGGCGAGGACACCGAGGTGGACAAGACCATCGTGGACTCCATCGGCGATCCCATCATGCACATGGTCCGCAACTCCATGGACCACGGCATTGAGGAAAACGTCCAGGACCGCATCGACGCGGGAAAGGACCCCGTGGGCGAGATTCTGCTCTCCGCCCAGGATACGGGCAGCGAGGTCATCATCCAGATCTCCGACGACGGCGCCGGAGTCAACGACGAGGCCGTCCTGNCCAAGGCCATNCGTAACGGCGTCGCCTCCCCGGATGTGGAATACTCTCATAAAGAGATCCTGAACTTCCTCATGGCTCCCGGCTTTTCCACCAACGCCCAGGTGACGGAGTTCTCCGGCCGGGGCGTGGGCATGGACGTGGTGAAAAGCGGCGTGGAGAGTCTGGGCGGCTCCGTCTCCATCACCAGCGAGCAGGGCAAGGGCATGACCACCATCATGCGCATCCCCCTGACCATGGCCATCATGGACGGCATGGAGGTCTCCGTGGGAGACTCCATCTTCACCATCCCCATCAACAATATCCGCTCCAGCATCAAAACCACGGAGGAGGCCATCCTCCACGACTCCGTCAACGGAGAGATGGTGAAAATGCTGGACGGCTACTACCCCGTCATCCGGGCCCGGGACTTCTACAATCTCCCCGGCGGCGCGGAGAAGATCGACGACGGCGTCCTGATGTGGCTGGAGTCCGGCGACTGCTCCTACTGCCTNTGTGTCGANGAGCTCCTGGGCGAGCAGCAGATCGTCGTCAAGCCCCTCCCGGCCTATGTGAACAACTTTGATATCAAAAACTACGGAATANCCGGATGCAGCATCCTGGGAGACGGCAACATCAGCATCATCCTTGACGCGGGCGACCTGTACAAGGCCACCCGGGGTTAAGCGCCGAAGGAGGGAAACGCAATGAGTAAAGAAAACGTCCTGTTCCAGGTNGAGGAAGACGACATCGAGACCACGGCTCCCGAGGACGAGGGCGCGGGCAGCCGGAAGCACCTCATTTTCACAGTGGACGACCTGAAAATCGGCATTGACGCCAATCAGGTAGTGGAAATTATGAACGTCTACACCGCCACCTACCTCCCCATGATGCCGGATTACATCCAGGGCATCTTCAACATGCGGGGCCAGATCATCCCCATCATGGACATCCGCCTCCGCCTGGGGAAGCCCCTCGCGGAGGAGGGCATCCTGATCGTGATTGACTACAACAACAACCAGCTGGGCATTCAGGTGGACTCCGTGGATTTGATGCTGGACATTCCCCTGGAGAGCATCGTCCCCATCCCCTCCCAGAGCGCCCAGAAGCTGGTTTCCGGCATGTGCACCCTGCCCGACGGCTCCGGCACCATGCTGGTGCTGGACTGCGAGCAGCTGATCGCCCACGGCTACGGCGACTAATTTTCCTGACAAAGCGGTGAATAAGAACTATGGATACGGCAAAAAAGAGTGAGGGAATGGGCGGCTTCGGCCCTATGACGATCTCGGACGCGGACTTCAAGCGGATGGTGAACTTCATCCAGTCCAGCTACGGCATCGACCTGAGCCAGAAGAAGCAGCTGATCACCAGCCGCCTCTCCCCGGCCCTGAAAAAGCTGGGCTACTGGACCTTCTCCGACTTCGTCAACCACCTTCTGGACAAGAAGGAGAACGACGAGGTCACCCTGGTCTTGAACAAACTGACCACCAATTACACCTTCTTCATGCGGGAGAAGGAGCACCTGGATTATTTCTGCAACAATATCATCCCGGAGATTGTCCGCCGCCACGAGCGGGACAAAACCCTGGCCATCTGGAGCGCGGGCTGCTCCAGCGGGGAGGAACCCTATAACATCACCATGTTCCTCTACGACTACCTGGGCTCCCGGGCNAAGGACTGGGACACCCGCATCCTGGCCACGGATATCTCCGCCCAGGCTCTGGCCAGCGCCCGGCGGGGGACCTACAACCTGCCGGACACCATCCCGGCGGACTGGAAGCGGAAATACTTCACGCCGGGCCGGGACGGTACCCACACCGTCACCCCCGCCGTGAAGGACAACGTGATTTTCCAGACCTTCAACCTGATGGACCCCATCAAATTCCGNCGGAAGTTCGACGTGATCTTCTGCCGGAACGTGATGATCTACTTTGACCAGCCCACGAAGGACGCCCTGGTNCGCCGTTTCTNCGACGCCACCGTCCCCAGCGGCTATCTGCTGATCAGCGCTTCGGAGAACCTGAGCCAGAACGCGCCCTATCGCCGTTTGGCTACGGCGACCTTCCAAAAATAACAAGGAGGTGGTTCCCTCACAATGGAACTGGGGAAAAAGATCCGCGTGCTGGTGGTGGATGATTCCGCCCTGGCCCGAAACCTCATCATCCAGGGCCTCTCGGCGCATCCCAGAGTGGAAATTGTCGGATACGCCATCAACACCCTGGACGCGAAACAGAAGATACCCCGCCTGAAGCCGGACGTCGTGACCATGGATGTGGAAATGCCCGAACAGAGCGGCATCGACTTTTTGAAGGAATACCTGCCCGCGAACCCGGTGCCGGTGATCCTCTGCTCCTCCCTGAACCTGAAGGTTTTCGATGCGCTGAACGCCGGCGCGGTGGACTTTGTCCGCAAGCCGGACGTGCAGGAGAGCAAGGAGGTCTTCATCAGCAACCTGACCCAGAAGGTTCTGGTGGCCTCCATGGCCCGGCCCCGCTCCGCCCCGCTGCGCAGCCCCTCCATAGCGGTGGCCACGCCGAATCTGGGAGGCGGTCCGGCCCTGGACCGGGTGCTGGTGGGCCTGGGCGCCTCCACGGGAGGCACGGAGGCCACTTTGGAGGTCATGCGCCGCCTGCCGGCGGACATTCCGCCCATGGTCATCGTCCAGCACATGCCCAAGGGCTTCACCCAGATGTACGCCGACCGGCTGAACCGCATCTGCAAGATGGAGGTCCGGGAGGCTAAGAACGGCGACGAGCTGCACCGCGGGCTGGCCCTGGTGGCCCCGGCGGACCTCCAGTGCCGGGTGGTGCGCATCGGGGAAAAATACACCGTCTCCTGCACGCCGGGGGAAAAGGTCAGCGGACACCGCCCGTCGGTGGACGCCATGTTCCACTCCATGGCGGAGGTGGTCCGGTGCAAGATGGTGGGCATCATCATGACCGGCATGGGCCAGGACGGCGCCGCCGGGTTGCTGGAAATGCGGAAAAAGGGCGCTNACACCATCGGACAGGATAAGGAGTCCAGCGTGGTGTACGGCATGCCCATGGTGGCCAACGACATCGGGGCGGTCTGCATTCAGGCATCCTGCGACAACGTGGCCAACGTGCTGCTCCGGCATTTGAAGACGTTGCACTGAAATCCCTAACGTCCTGCGCGGCCCCCGTCTCCGGGAAGGAGGCGGGGGCCGTTTTTTTGCCGGAACCCGCGCCCTGGCCTCCCCATTTCCCCGGGAATCAAGAAAATTCTCCCTCCCGTTCTTAACTTTCCTGGCGTTTAGCCGATATGAATAATGAAGTGATAAGAAGTGGAATGCTGCCAAGAGCAAAGGATGTGAGTGATTATGCTGACTTCTACCGGTTCCGGCCCCATCTCTTCCATTGCCCGGACGAAAACCTATTACCCCGCCCAAAAGCGGGAAGCAGCCGCCCAGCCCGTCTCCGGGCACAACTACGATTCCGCCAGTTTCTCCGCCCCCGCGGGCCGGAGAAGCTTTCAGATGGAGATGGTGAGCCGCCTCTCCCGGGAGGTGCGGACCGCCAACACCACCGGCGATATCCAAGAGCTTCGCCGTGAGGTGTCCGCCGGGGAGTACCGGCCGGACCCCATGGCCATCGCGGGGCGGATGCTGCTCATGGTGGAGGAATGAGCCATGGATGAGCTGTACCGTTCCTACCTGAGCTTCCTGCGCTCCATGAGCCGGGGGCTGGAGAGCCTGACCGGCCTGAATGAGAAAAAACTGACCGCCGCCCAGCAGGAGGACCTGATGGGCCTGAACGATCTTTTGAACCAGGAACAGGCTCAAGCCCTGAACTTCCGGGGCCTGGAGCTGACCCGGGATAAGCTGCTGCCCCAGCTGGGGCTGGAGGGGGTGCCCCTGGAACAGGTCCCCCGTCATTTTCCCCCCGCCATGCAGGAAGAAGCCCGGCAGGCGGTGAGCGAGCTGCAGCTCCGCTACGCGGCTTACCGCCAGGCGTCCGGCAAGACCCGGAGGCTGCTGGAGCAGAACCTCCACCAGGTGGAGAGCGTCATTGTGCAGATGGGCGGCCCTCCCTCCNGCGGGCCGGGGGGACCCGGCTACGGCAAGGAGCAGGAAAGCAGCGCCCCGCCTCCGTCCATGAAAACGGATTTCCGANCCTGACAAGCAAAGACAAAATAAGGAGTATATCGATATGAGCATTGGTACCTTTGGCTCCTTCACGCAGGCCCGGCTGGCGATTTATGCCGCCCAGACCGGTATTACCGTGACAGGAAACAATATTTCCAACATCAACACCCCGGGCTACACCCGCCAGCGCCTGGATCAGGTAAGCCTCTACGTCAACGGGGCGGACCGCTATTACGCCGAGGGCGATATCCGCACCGGCCAGGGCGCGCTGGTCAAGAGCCTCTCCCAGATCCGCAGCCCCTACCTGGACATCCGCTACCGAACGCTGAACGCCCAGATGGGNTTCGCGNACGGCAAGNTGGAGATCCTGGACGAGATCAAGCGGATTCTGGACGAGGTGGGCGAAGGCGACGCCAGCAAGGGCGAGGGCGGCTTCGGCATCCTGGGCCTGGAGATCAGCAAGCTGGTGGAGGCGTTTGAAAACCTGGAAGAACAGACCGGGCACCAGGAGTACGACAACACCGTNCGTATGACGGCCCAGAACCTGGTCACCCTGTTGAATAAATACGCCAACAAGCTGGAAGAGGTCCAGGAAAGCACAATCACCAAGCTGAACCAGGACATTGACAAAATCAACGGCTGCCTGACCACCATCCGCTCCTTGAACGAGGAGATTCGCAAGAGCGAAATCCACGGTGACCCGGCCCTGGAGCTCCGGGACGAGCGGAACCTCCAGATCGACCAGCTCTCCGAGCTGATTGACATCGACGTGACCTACAGCGAGGAAGAGATCACCGCCGGGCTGACGGTGGAAAAGCTGACCATCCGCCTGGGCAATGCCAACCCCGACGGCTCGGTCAGATCGGACGAGGCGCTGCTGGTGGACGGCGTTTTCGCGGCCCAGATGAAAATCGATCAGGTGCCGGTAAAGCGGGAGTTTGACCCCAATGACACCACAACGTGGCCTTACGCGGACGCGAACGGAGACCCGGTCGCCACAAAAGACGAGGCCGGCAAGGAGCCGAACCCGGAGTGGGACGGCCTTGACACGGCCACGCAGTTCTTGGACGAGAGCGGCCAGCCCACCGACGAGGCCCACGCCGCCCCGAGGGCCAATAAGGATTACCAACCCTACCTGACCGAGGACGGAAAGCCCACAAGCGACATCNCAAAGGCCAAAAAGGTGGTAGACCCCAACTACAATATGTCCATCACCAAGCTGAAAAACAGTATCAACGAAGTCTACGTAGCCATCAACAGAGGAACCGTCAAAGGGGTTTCGGGAACCGATACCGTAGACGATGGCGCCGGGAACCAGGTAGCCATCGAGGATTTGTTTAAGGGTGACCGGAACAGCTTCACGGTGGAGACCCCGGACCTTCCCACCGAGGGGGACAAAACCCTGATGATCTACAAGCGGGTCCTGCTGGCCAACGGCAACTACGCCTACACCCAGCAGATGGTCACCCAGGAGGTTTCTAAAAAGGTCAGCCTGGACGACAACGACCTTGGCGGCAAGCTTCAGGCATGGCGGGAGATGCTCACGGAAAAGGGCGAGTTCACGGACCGGGACGTGATTACAAACGTGGACGAAAACGCCGGCGGCAAGCGGGGCATCCCCTATTACCAGCGGACCCTGGACCTGCTGGCCAACCAGTTCGCAAAGGTCATGAACGCGGCCAACCAGGGCTTCCTCCAGGACCCGGNAGGGAACTTTATTACCACGGGAAAAAGCGACACGGGCAAAGAAATCGGCGTTCCGGTGACCATCCAGGTCAACGGCAAGGATGAAAAAGTCAACAGCGACTGGTCCAAAATAAACGCGGATGTTCAAGACGCGATCCTAACCGAGGTGGGATTAGTTGACAAGGCGGCGATGGAAGCTGCGGGGCTCACCGGCAAGAACGTTCTGGACGCCTTTATGAAGGGGCAGAAATACGACACCGGCGAGGGGAAATTTGTCCCCGAAAATAAAGAGGATATCTTGGCGGAAGACGGCACGGTCCAGGAAGCCGGCTGGGGTAAAACCGCCAAGGGCTTCTTTGTTGGCGGCGTGCTGTTCAGCAACAACCCCGGAAACGACGATCCCACAGGCATCACCGCCTCCAATATCTCCATTTCCAACACCTGGGAAACGACCCATATGCTGGTGTGCGCCTACAAGTGCCCGCCGGGTGAAACGAAACCCGCCTCCGGCGCCAACGACAACGTGCTCCATTTCGAGTATTTGCTGTCGGAGCAGAAGTTCGACTTCATCCCCACGAGCCTGGACGGCTATGAGAACACCAGCGGAAAGCCCATGCTCAACGGTACGTTCTCCGAAATGTGGAACAATATCGGTACCACCCGGGGCAAGGACGAAAGCCACATGGAGGTTCAGCTCCAGTCCCACTATAAAAACCTCCTGTCTGTGGATACGGAGCGGGATGCCGTGTCTTCCGTGGACTTCAACGACGAGGCCATGAACCTGATGATGTATTCAAAATCCTACAACGCCGCCTGCCGCCTCATGACCACCATCGACAGTGTGCTGGATAAGCTGATTAACGGCACCGGCATNACAACCTGATAAGGAGGGAGAAGCCTTATGATTCCAAGAATGACCACGGTAGGTACGCTGAAAAACTACCGTTACAGCCTGAACAGCTCCAACAATACCATGANNAAGGCGATGAATACGCTTCTCACCGGGCGGCTTTTCAACTCCTACGCCGATGACCCGGCCCTGGCCACCCGCTGCTTCCAGATCCGCAATTCCTACTGGAAGGCCAAGGGCCAGCNGAANGTCAANGAGTCCCTCCGCCACAAGTACGACGTGGCCTGGGAGTCTTTGGGGAGCATGTCCACGGATCTATACGCGCTGGCGGAGGACACGGCCTACGGCAGTGTGCTCCGGTCCTTGAACCGGCCCACCGGCCCGGGCCGCGTGGCCCTGGGCCAGTCCCTGGAGGCCAAAGCGAAGGATTTGGCCCAGATCATGAACGGGCGCTATGGTGAGAACTATGTCTTTGCCGGGGCGGACACCCTGAACGCCCCCTTTACCTGGGAGTCGAAGGAGAACCCGGCGTATATCGACGGGACCCCGGACCCTGCAAACCCGGATCACGCGGCGGCCTTCAAATACGTGGCTGCGGCCGGCGGTCTGACCAATGAGGCTGCCGACGCGAACCTGGTGCCAAAACCGAACCCCAATTATGACGAGGAGTTTACCAAGAATGCCACGGCAGCGGATGTAGACGACCCGCGTTACGGTCAGTATTTGACGCCGGATGGGAAGGGAACCACCAATCCTGACCCTGCCGTAGCGGCCCAGGTTCCCGAGGAGAATGAGGATTACAACCCCAATGTTTTTTTCAAATATCTGAAAGCCGACGGCACCGGGACCGATTCGGAAAACGAGGCCGCCAAGGTCCTCCACTACCGGGGGGTGCCCGTGGATTCCAACGAGCCTGCGGACGTGGAGAAGATGGAGTACTTCCTNAAAGGCGAGCATAAGTATGTCGACGTGGGCCTGGGCCACAAGGAGGCGGACGGCGAAGCCGTTTCCTCCACCGTTTTCGACAGCTCTCTCCAGGGCATTTACTACTCCGGCGGCTACGGGCCCAAGAACGGCGTAGAAGTGGAAATCGAGGACGAAAACGGCAAGGTAAAAACCATGACGGTAGACAACATTCCGAAAAATGTCATCTCCATTGTCAACGAAATGGGCCAGATTCTCCGGCGCTGCAACAAGGACGACGGCGCCTGGGCCAGCGAAGAGGATCAGTTCCGCTTCANGGCCCTGGTGGATGAGTACGAGGCTGGCTGCAGCGCCTTCCGGGAGCGCTGGACGGAAATGGATACCCAGAGCGGCTTCCTCCGGGACAACAGCGAGCTCCTCACCAGCACGTCGGNCTCTCTGAAGCAGCAGTATATGGAATTGGAGGACGCGGACCCCGCCGCCGCCATTTCCGACTTTATGTTCGCCCGCTACTGCTACGACGCGGCATTGAAGGTCGGCAACAGCGTCCTGTCCCAGAGCCTGATGGATTATATGAATTTCTAAAAGGGAAAGAATATATTTTTTCAGAGGAAGGAGTGCGCCATGACCTATGAGACAGCTTCTTGAAATCACCAGTGTGCCCATTGAAATCGAGATGCGGACCTCCCGGGCGCAATTGCAGTACACCCGGGGCACAGCGGAGCTGGAAATCTCCCGGGNCAAGGGAGNCTTNAGCATNANGNGNAGGCCCATCCAGCTGAACATGGATACCTTCGAGATGCGCCAGTNCATCGTCCCCANCGCGGCACGCAGNATCGAGCAGAGCGCCCAGAAGGGCCGGGAGGCCGCCTACAGCGCCACCGCCGCCCGGGCCCAGGAGGGCGAGCTCTACTTGANGNNCANGTTCGGCGAGGACGTTCAGGCCCAGATTTCCCGGACTGCCATCAGCGAGCAGATGTTCAGCCAGCCCGCCATGGATTTTATTCCCAAGGAGGGCCCGGAGATTGACTGGAACCCCGGGGAGATGAACATCCGCTATGAGATGGATAAGCTGAATTTCGACTGGCNGATCAACCAGACGGAATTCGANTNTGTTCCCNNCGACATTGNGATTTCCGTCAAGCAAAAGGCGGAGGTCATCATCAAGTATATCGGCGGGCCGCTTTACGTGCCCCCTTCCGCCGATCCCGATTATGAGCCGGTGGATGTGAAGGCATGACAGAGACGATCAAGCTTCAGACCAAGTACTTCGGGGAAATTGAGTACGCGGACAAGGACGTGGTGCGCTTCCCCGACGGGCTCTTCGGCTTTGAGGAGGAGCGGGGCTTCCTGCTCCTGCCCTTCGACGGCAGCGGCGGCGGCATGCTCTGCCTCCAGAGCGTGCGGACCCCTGCCCTGGCCTTTGTGGTGCTGGACCCCTTCACGCTGAAACCGGACTACGCGCCGGAGCTGGAGCGGGGAGAGCTGAAGGCTTTTGGGGTAAAGGAGGCGGGAGAGCTGGGTTTCTACGTGCTCTGCGCGGTGAAGAACCCGGTTTCCGAAAGCACGGTGAATCTGAAGTGCCCGCTGGTTGTCCACCCCGAGACCCGAGAGGCCCGGCAGATTATTATGGAGCGGTATGAAATGCGGCATCCCCTGGCGGAATTTGGCCGCGGGGAGGAGGCCGCGCCTTGCTGATTTTACAGCGCAGGATCGGAGAATCCCTGATGATTGGGGAGGAAATACGGGTTTCCGTGGTGTCGATTGAGGGCGGGCGGGTCCGCCTGGCCATCTCCGCGCCGCCGGAAGTATCCATCCTTCGCAGCGAGCTGCTGGATGNCAAATTGGCGAACCAGGATTCCGCCGTTGAGGAAGCGGCCCCCGCAGAACTGCTGGGGCTGCTGGGCGGAATGCCTGTTTCCAAAAAGCATGAGAAAGGAGACGCGAAACCATGATGAATGATGTTGCGATAGCCGCCATGGAGATGAGCTCCGCGCGGCTGGCAACCCAGTATGCCATGTCCCTGCAAAAGAATGTGATGACGGACATGGAGCAGCAGGCAATGGGAGAGCTGGCTATGCTGCCTCCCACTCCCGGCGTCGGCGACTATATCGACACCTACGCCTGAACAAAAGGCCGGAGCCCAAAGGGCTCCGGCCTTTTTTCTTTAAAACCGCCTTTAGTAATGCCGCACCACGGCAGCCACCTTCCCCAGGATTTTGGCATAGGTGCCGTCGATGGGGGAGTAGTCGTCGTTCTCCGGCAGCAGCCAGACCTGCCCCCCCCGGAGGGAGAGGCGTTTTACCGTGGCCTCGTCCTCAATCATGGCCACCACGATTTCCCCGTGCCGGGCGGTGGGCTGGCTATGGACCACCACCAGATCTCCGGGGAGAATCCCGGCATTGAGCATGGACTCGCCCCGGACCCGCAGGGCGAAATACTCCCCCTCCCGGCCCCCGGCGTCAAAGGGAAGGTAGTCCTCGATGCACTCCTCCGCCAGAATGGGGCTTCCTGCGGCCACGTTGCCCACAATGGGCACCCGGTCCTTGGGAGCGGGAAACTCGGTCAGGGCGATGGCCCGGCCCTTCCCGGCGCCCTTGACAATGACCCCGGCCTCTTCCAGGTGCTTGAGGTGGAAATGAACGGTGGAGGGGGATTTCAGGCCCACCGCGTCGCCGATTTCCCGGACGGAAGGCGGATAGCCCTGGGTCTGGATGCAGGAGACGATGTAGTCATAGACCTTCTGCTGCATATGGGTGAGATTCGCCATAACAGGACCTCCCGAGCGCCCTGAGGCACAGTTATTTTCTCCAGTATAGCACATCGGAGAGGAAAAGGCAAACATTTGTTTGGAAGAAATTCAAAAAGAAAACCGCCGCCCAGAAGCCTGAGAGGCGGTTTTTGCTTCGCTCAGCCGAGGATCAGCAAAACCAGGGTCAAGATTAGGAAGAGGGCCCCGATCCACTTGGTGGCGCGGGCCAGCTTGGCGTCCATGGTCTTGGCCTTGTTCTTGGCCAGGAAGGAGTCGGCCACGCCGCCGATGGCGCCGGAGAGCCCGGCGCTCTTGCCGGACTGGAACAGTACAATCAGGATAATGCCCAGCCCGCAGAGGAGCTGCAAAACAGTGATGGCGATTTTCAAGACGTTCTACCTCCAATTTAAGATCACGCGGAGCGTGAAGCGTGTTTGACAGCTTCTTATCATACCACAACGCTTCCCGGTTTTCAAGGGGTATTCGAGAAAATTCTACGGGAATTCTCCGGCGCGCTTACTCCTGCTGCTGCAGCTCCCGCTTGAGCTCCGCCAGGGTGATGCCCTCGGGTTCCCAGCCCGTTTCCAGGATGGGGGACAGGGAGACNGAGATGTACAGGCTGTTTCCCGCCTCNTAGGCCCCGGAGGTGACGNCCACCACATNGCCGTAAACGTTCAGNAGGGCGCCGNCGCTGCTGCCGTGGGAGATGTCGGCGGTGTTGACCACGCAGGGGGCGCTGAACTTGGAGACCATATGGTNCGTGGCGCTGACGATGCCCTCGCTGATGGCGGGGGTGATGCNCAGAGGCACGCCCAGGGTGTAAATCCGGTNGCCCCGGCGAAGGGCGGGCTCCTCCGCGATTTCCAGGAAGGAGAAGAAGGGAACCTCCGTCTTGCCGTCCTCGGAGGTTTTGGAGATCCGCAGCAGGGCCAGGTCGGCGTCGGNGTCGGCGAAGAGCACCCGGTCCACCGGGAAGGTCTCTCCGGTGATGAGGGTGACGGTGGCCCGGACAGCGTCCTCAATGGTGTGGTAGTTGGTGACGGCCAGCCCTCCGGCGGAGACGAAGAAGCCGCTGCCGCCGTTGCTCTGAATATTTTTCTTATAGGCGTTTTCCGTGTAGTACACGTTCAGCTGGAAAGCGGCGGCCATGTGCCGGTCCGCCACCTGCCGGGCGGTGAGCTCCTCCGGGAAAAGGCCCCGGATTTGGGCCTGGGTGCAGCGGCCCTTGTCCGCCAGGCCCTGGGCCAGGGTCCCGCCGTCCTGGGCGGGGAAGGTCAGGGCGTCCAGGGCCAGCTGGTACAGGTCCCCCAGGGTGAGGGTTTCGCCGTAGTCCCGGGTGGTCAGGGCCGCCCGGCGGGCGAAGAGATCCGCGTTTTCGCCGGTGAAGCCCTCATACCCCAGCAGCCGCAGCAGCGAGGCGCAGAACTCGGCGGTGGGCAGGGGCTCGTCCTGGCCGCCGGTGACGGTGACCCAGCCCTGGGCCACGGCGTAGTCCTGGGCGCCGGAGGGCAGATCGGCCCGGACGGCGCCGGAGAGGCGGACCAGCAGGTTCGTCCCGTCGAGCCGGTCGGCGGGGCGGTTCAAAACCTCGTCGGAGGGCACGGAATCGATCAGGCCGAGACCGGCCAGGGTTNCGGCGGCCCGGCGGGATTCTCCCTCCAGGGCGGCGGCGGAGGGAACCGCGCCCAGAAGCAGGATCAAGGCGCAGAGCAGGGGAAGGATTCGTTTTTTCATGGGATAAGCCTCCATCAAGAATATTCGTCCTATTGTAGCACGGTGAAACCGGCTTTGCAAGTGGGGAAACGCGGCCATCTGCCCACTGGACAGGCGGCGGATGGTCTGGTATAATAAAAGGGTAGACCTTTCCCGCTGAGCTGGGATCATATTATAACTGTAAAGGAGAACGCTGAAATGGAACNNAAGGAAATCCTTGGAAAGTGTGACCACACCCTGCTGGCCCAGGGAGCCACCTGGGCGGAAATCAAGGCCATCTGCGACGATGGGATAAAGTACCAGTGCGCCAGCGTCTGCATCCCCGCCAGCTATGTAAAACAGGCGGCGGAGTACGTCCAGGGCAAGCTGCCCATCTGCACGGTCATCGGTTTTCCCAACGGCTATGACACCACTGCNGCCAAATGCTTCATGGCAANGGACGCCGTGGACAACGGGGCNGAAGAAGTGGATATGGTCATCAACATCGGCTGGGTGAAGGACCAAAAGTGGGACGAGCTCCTGGCGGAAATCAAGGCCATCAAGGCCGCCTGCAAGGGCAAGCTCCTCAAGGTTATCATCGAGTGCTGCCTCCTCACCGACGAGGAAAAAGTGAAGATGTGCGAGATTGTCACCGCCTCCGGGGCGGACTATATCAAGACCTCCACGGGCTTTGGCGGCGGCGGGGCCACCCGGGAGGACGTGGCCCTCTTCGCCAAGCACGTCGGGCCCAACGTAAAAATCAAGGCCGCCGGAGGCATCGCCGATTTGAAGGACGCGGAGGACTTTATCAACCTGGGGGCTTCCCGCCTGGGCACCAGCCGGATCGTCAAGGCCGTNAAGGCTCTGGAGGGCTGAGATGGGCANTCCCCACAACGAGGCGGCCAAGGGCGCGTTTGCCAAGACCGTCCTCATGCCCGGCGACCCCCTCCGGGCAAAGTTCATTGCCGGGACCTTCCTGGAAAATCCCCGGCTGGTGAACAACGTCCGGGGCATCCAGGGCTGGACGGGGACCTACCACGGCGTAGAGGTTTCCACCATGGCCTCCGGCATGGGCATCCCCAGCATCGGCATTTACGCCCACGAGCTCTTCCACTTCTACGGCGTGGAGAACATCATCCGGGTGGGCACCACCGGGGCCCTCAGCGAAAAGCTGAAGCTCCGGGATTTGGTCATCGCCCAGGGGGCCTGCACGGACTCCAACTTCGCCCACCACTTCGGCCTCCCCGGGGTCTTCGCCCCCATTGCGGACTTCCGGCTTTTGGAAACCGCCGTGGCCGCGGCCCGGNNGCGGGGGCTGGANCCCCCGNNGGGGAACATCCTCAGCTCCGACGTGTTCTACTATAAAACGGGAAGCGGCCTGGAGTGGGCCCCCATGGGGGTGCTGGCCATCGACATGGAGACGGCNGGCCTCTACGCCACCGCCGCCGGGGCGGGAAAGCGGGCCCTGACCATCTGCTCCGTCACCGACAACCTGGTCACAAAGGAGGAGCTCCCCCCCGAGGAGCGGCAGAGCTCCCTGACGGAGATGATGGAAATCGCCCTGGAGACCGCCGTCCAAATGGCGGGGCGGTAAGAGCGGGGCTTCCGGCGTTTTTCCCAAAAGGAAAACATTTTGCGAATTTCCTTGAAATCCATGGAAGGTATTGTTATAATAGNCTTGGCCCAATGAGGCCGCCCTCTGTTTTCNGGGGAACATATGGAAGGAAGGTTGATACCAATGAAGAAGTTATTTGCAATCCTGCTGGCTTTGGCGATGGTTCTGTCCCTGGCCGCCTGCGGCGGCAACGACTNCGGGAATTCCGGCGATTCCGGCAATGCCNGCGGAGACAGCCAGCAGCAGGAGCCCGCCGCCACCCCCGCCGATGAAGGCGAAGACCAGGGCGGCGAGGCCGCCGACATCCGGGTCGCCATGATCACGGACTACGGCGACATCACGGACCAGTCCTTTAACCAGACCACCTACGAGGCCAGCAAGTCCTGGTGCGAGGCCAACGGCGTGGAATTCACCTACTACAAGCCCGCCGGAGACTCCACCGCCGAGCGCGTGGCCATGGTGGAAAAGGCCGCCGACGAGGACTACAATGTCATCGTCATGCCCGGCTTCGCCTTTGGCGAAACCATTNCCCAGGTGGCCGACGTTTATCCCGACATCAGCTTCATCGCCCTGGACGTCAGCGAGGGCGACGTGGGCGGCACGGTGCCCGAANACGTGTACTGCGCCGTCTATAAGGAAGAGCTCTGCGGCTACATGGCTGGCGTCGCCGCTGTGAAGCTGGGCTACACCCACCTGGGATACCTTGGCGGCATGGCGGTTCCCGCCGTGCAGCGCTTCGGCTACGGCTTCGTCCAGGGCGTGGACGCCGCCGCCGGTGAACTGGGCGTGGACGCCACCGTCGAGTATGTCTACGGCAACCAGTTCTTCGGATATCCCGANATCACCGCTTACGCGGACAACTGGTATCAGAACCTGGGCGTCCAGGCGGTCTTCGCCTGCGGCGGCGGCATCTGCACCTCCGCCGGTGAGGCGGCCGCCAAGGTGCCCGGCACCAAGGNCATCGGCGTGGACGTGNACCANAGCTTCACCCTGGACGCCGCCTACGGCGAGGGCGTGACNCTGACCTCCGCCATGAAGGGCCTGGCCGCCACGGTCAACCACATGCTGGACGAGGTGGCCGCGGGCAACTTCGCCAACTACGGCGGCAAGACCGAGGCCCTGGGCCTGGTTTCCGGCGACGACCCTAGCGCCAACTATGTCCTGCTGCCCATGGACACCNCCCTNTGGGGNGACGGCTTCTCTCAGGACGACTACAAGGCCCTGGTGAAGGATATGTTCGACGGCAAAATCACCGTCTCTGACGACANCTCCGCTATGCCCGCCGTCTCCAATATCACGGGCAACGATCGGGGCAACATCAAGTAAAAACCCCCTCAAGCACTGTGAGGACGGGATCTTCCCGTCCTCACTTTTTTACTTGCCGACGGCTAGTGGAGAGAAAAGGTCAACTTTGTGAAAAATTTCAAAAAATGCTTTGAAATCCAGGACGGGATATGGTACAATAAACAAGAACCTATTTTTTCGCAAAGGGTTCCGGGAAACAGAGAAGGAGGAGGTTGTGAAATTGGAACAGAGTTACGCCATTGAGATGCTGAATATCACCAAGCGGTTCCCCGGCATCGTGGCCAACGACAATATCACGTTACAGCTGAAAAAGGGCGAGATTCACGCTCTTCTGGGCGAAAACGGCGCCGGAAAATCCACGCTGATGAGCGTGCTGTTCGGCCTGTACCAGCCGGAGGAGGGCGTGATCAAAAAGGACGGCCAGGTGGTCTCCATCAAGGACCCCAACGACGCCAACGACTTAGGGATCGGCATGGTCCACCAGCACTTCAAGCTGGTGGANTGCTTCACGGTGCTGGACAACATCATCATGGGCGTGGAGCCCTGCAAGCACGGCTTCCTCCAGAAGGGAGAGGCCCGGGAGAAGGTGCTGGCCCTCTCGGAGAAGTACGGCCTTCACGTGGACCCGGACGCCCTGGTGGAGGACATCACCGTGGGCATGCAGCAGCGCACCGAGATTTTGAAGATGCTGTACCGGGAAAATGAGATCCTGATCTTCGACGAGCCCACCGCCGTGCTGACCCCCCAGGAGATCGACGAGCTGATGCAGATTATGAAAAACCTCTCCGCCGAGGGGAAGAGCATCCTGTTTATCTCCCACAAGCTCAACGAAATCATGTCCGTGGCCAACCGCTGCTCCGTGCTGCGCAAGGGCAAGTACATCGGCACCGTGGACATCGCCGCCAGCTCCCAGGAGGAGCTGAGCCGGATGATGGTGGGCCGGGACGTGAANTTCGTGGTGGAAAAGGCCCCCTCTAAGCCCGGCGAGGTGGTGCTGGACGTGAAGGGCATGACCGTGGCCTCCAAGCGGCNCAAAAACAACGCTGTCAAGGACGTCTCCTTCCAGGTCCGCCGGGGCGAAATCGTCTGCATCGCGGGCANCGNCGGCAACGGCCAGACGGAGCTGGTCTACGGCATCTCCGGCCTGGAACCCCTGAAGGAGGGCACGCTGACCCTGGGCGGCCAGGACANCACCAAGGCCCCCATCCGNAAGCGGAATACCTCCGGCATGAGCCACATCCCCGAGGACCGGCACAAGCACGGCCTGGTTCTGGACTACTCCCTGGAGGACAACATGGTGCTCCAGCGGTATTTTGAGAGCCACTTCGTCACCCCGACGGGCTTTTTGAAACGGAAGGCCATCCGGGAGTACGCCGTGGGCCTCATTGAGCAGTACGACGTCCGTTCCGGCCAGGGCCCCGTTACGGCGGCCCGGAGCATGTCCGGCGGCAACCAGCAAAAGGCCATCATCGCCCGGGAGATTGACAAGAACCCGGAGCTGCTCATCGCCGTCCAGCCCACCCGGGGCCTGGACGTGGGTGCCATTGAGTACATACACAAGCAGATTGTGGCCCAGCGGGACGCCGGAAAGGGCGTGCTGCTGGTGAGCCTGGAGCTGGACGAGGTCATGAACGTCTCCGACCGGATTCTGGTCATGTACGAAGGGGAAATCGTGGGCGAGTTCGACCCCAAGCAGGTCACGGTGGAAGAGCTGGGCCTCTACATGGCCGGCGCGAAGAAGAAGGGGGCGTAAGGCATGAANCAANAAAAAACCTCCCTGCTGCGCAACGGTGCGGTGCAGTCCCTGCTGGCCTCCCTGCTGTGCATCATCCTGGGCCTGGTGGTGGGCTATATCGCCCTGCTTCTCATTAACCCCGCCGGGGCCAACGGGGCCATTTTAGCCATCGTGGAAAACTTCATGACCTACTCCAAGTCCACAGCCCAGCTCCGCTACTTCGGCAGCACTCTGGTNAAGACCGCCCCCCTGCTGATGTGCAGCCTCTCGGTGCTCTTCGCCTATAAGGTGGGCCTTTTCAACATCGGCGCGGCGGGCCAGTACGTGGTGGGCACCGGGGCGGCGCTGTACTGCGCCCTGGGGCTGAAGCTGCCNTGGTTTTTGTGCCTCATNGCCNCNNTTCTGGCGGGGGCCGCCCTGGGGGCGATTTCCGGTTTGCTGAAGGCCTACTGCAACGTCAACGAGGTCATCTCCTGCATCATGCTGAACTGGATCAGCCTCTACGCCGTGAACATGCTGCTGACCCTGGTGAAGGAGGAGACCAGCCCCTATACCTTCACCCTCTCCAGCACCAACGAGGGGGCCATCCTCCCCTCCCTGGGCCTGGGGGCCCTGTTCAGCAAGAACCAGTACGTGGGCCTGGCGATTCCCCTGGCCATCCTGACGGCGGTGCTGGTGTGGGTTTTGCTGGAGAAAACCAAGCTGGGCTATGAGCTGAAAGCCACCGGCTGCAACAAGTTCGCCGCCAAGTACTGCGGNATGCGGGAGCGGAAGAACNTGATTCTCACCATGGCCATCTCCGGCGGCCTGGCNGGCATGGGCGCGGCCNTGCTGTTCCTCTCCGGCTTCGAGCAGTGGCAGTGCACCCAGTCCGCCGTTCCCGCCATGGGCTTCAACGGCATCGCCGCCGCCTTCCTGGGCGGGCTGAACCCCATCGGGGCCATCTTCTCCTCCTACTTCATCCAGCACATCACCAACGGAGGCGCCTATGTGGACAAGACCATGTACTCCTCCCAGATCTCCGACTTCATCTCCGCGCTGATCATCTACCTCTGCGGCTTCGTCCTCTTCTTTAAGACGGCGCTGAATGCCTGGCTGAACCGCCGGGACGAGAAGAAGAAGGCTGAGAAAGGAGGCGGCGGGAAATGATCTTANTGCTGCAATATACGCTGATTTTCGCGTCNGNGCTTTTGCTGGTGGCCCTGGGCGGCTGCTTCTCCGAGCACTCCGGCGTCATCAACATCGGTCTGGAGGGCATCATGGTCATGGGCGCCCTGGGCGGCGCGCTGATGATGAAGTTCCTGCCGGACAGCACTCCCGCCTTCGGCATGATTCTGCTGGTGNTCCTGGCCGCCATCGCCCTGGGCGTCGTGTACTCCCTGCTGCTGGCGGTGGCCGCCATCAACTTCAAGGCGGACCAGACCCTGGTGGGCACCGCCATGAACCTCCTGGGCACGGCGGCGGCCACGGTCTTTGTCAAGGCCATGAACACCGCCGAGAGCGTGGACAACGTGTCCTCCACCATCCAGTACATCAACGCGAAAAAAGCCTTCCTGGTAAACCTGGGCGGCTTTGAGTTCAACTGGTTCATGCTGCTGGCGGCCCTGGCCCTCGTGGGGTCCTACGTCTCCTTGTACAAGACCCGGTTCGGCCTGCGGCTTATGGCCTGCGGCGAGCATCCCCAGGCGGCGGACAGCGTGGGCACCAACGTCTATCGGATGCGCTACGCCGGCGTGCTGATCTCCGGCATGCTGGGGGGCCTGGGCGGCATCGTGTATATCACCGCCGGCGTCAGCGAGTGGAAGNTTGAAAACGGCGTGGCGGGCTTCGGCTTCCTGGCCTTGGCCGNCATGATCTTCNGCCAGTGGAAGCCCACCCGCATTGCCCTGGCGGCGCTGCTCTTCGGCTTCTGCTGGGCCCTGGGCAACGTGTACTCCGGCTTCGACTTCCTCAAGGCCCNGAACCTCCCGGCGGCTACGTACAACATGCTCCCCTACATCATCTCCCTGGTGGTGCTGGCCTTCACGTCCAAGAAGTCCCGGGCCCCCAAGGCGGAGGGCGTTCCCTACGACAAGGGGCAGAGGTAAGTACAAACCGTCATATCCTGTCGAAAAAATACAAAACGGAGCGGCTCCGCCACGGCGGAGCCGCTCGTTTTCTGGGTTAGAGCAGTTGGGTGCTTCTCTNGAACAGAGAAAGGCTCACCGCCGCCGCCAGTCCCCCTGCCAGCAGGGCCTGGAGGGCTTTTCCCGTGATATAGGTCCGCAGCCTCAGCCCGCTGCCCTCCAGCACCGCCGCCGTCTGGCAGAGAATGGAGACGCCGCCCCAGCCCGCACAGGCGGAGGCCAGGACAAAGCCCAGCCGGTCCGCCGCCAGCAGCGGCGTCAGGGAGAAGAGCTCCAAAAAGCCCACCAGCCCGGCNCCCAAGGGACCCTCCAGGGCCACCGCGGGGCTGGCCAGCACGTAGAAAAAAAGGACAAACCCGCAGACATAGACCATGCTGCCGCAGGCGCTCTTAACCCCCTCCACGAAGGCGGCGGGAAGGGAGGAGGCCTGACAGGGGGAAAGCCTTGGCAGGCGCTGCTGCCCAATGGGTTTTCCGCTTCCCCGGAAGAAAAGGCCCGTCAGCAGGGCGGAGAGCACATGGATAAGCCACAGATAGACCCCCGCCCGGGGACTGCCGAAGACCCCGCCCCCCAGGACGCTGAGGAGAAACACGGGATTGGAGTTGCTGCAAAAGCCCAGGAGCCGCTCCGCCTCGTCCACGGTGAGGAGGCCCTTCTTGTAAAGCTCCGCCGCCGTCCGGGCCCCGATGGGGTAGCCCCCCACCAGGCCCAGCAGCAGGGCCGACCCGGCGGGACCCGGGAGGCGGTAAAGGCTCATCAGGCCTGAGAGCCTGGGGGAGGCCCACTCCCCAAAGCCCAGGGATACCAGCATGGTGGACGCCGCCATGAAGGGGAACAGGGCGGGAATCACCGCCCGGCCGCAGAGGGAAAGGCCCTCCGCCGCCGCGGCCCGGACCGCTCCCGCGTCCGCCAGGAACCAGATCAGAAGGCCGCAGAGCAGCAGGCACGCGCCGGCACGCCAACGGGGTTTCATACGCCTCACCTCGAAAAACCCTATGCGGCGAAGGAGGCAATCATGCCGGTCCGCCCTGCCGCATAGGATTTGCTGAGGTGAGACATATGGAACGCAATCGACGGGACCGGGAGGGCGGCGTGCTGGCGGCGGCGGCGGAGCTCTTCGACCTGCCGGCGGACATCGTGGCGGGCCTGCCCCGGCTGGAAATGGTGGGGAGCCGCCAGCTGTATCTGGAGCACCACACGGGCCTTTTGGCCTATACGGAGGAGCAGATTGACGCCAACACCCCCGCCGGGGTCCTCCGGGTGAGGGGGGAGCGCCTGACCCTCCTGGCCATGACGGCGGGAGAGCTGCGCATCGGCGGGCGCATCGACTCCGTGGAGTGGGTGGGGCCATGCTGAGGGGAATCGTGAACCGCCTCCGGGGCCAGGTGCGCAACCGGGCGGAGTGCGCCTTTCCCGAGCGGGTGCTGAACCTCTGCGGGGCCCAGGACCTGGCCTTCTGGGATCTGGAGTGGGAGTCCCCCACGGCCTTTACCTGCCGCCTGTCCCGGCGGGACTGGAAGCGCCTCCGCCAGGCGGGGAAAAACCTGGACTGCCAATTCGACCTGGTGGGCCTGGAGGGGGCGCCCTACTTCTTCCTGCGCTTCCGGCACCGCCAGGCCCTGGCGATAGGCCTGGTGGGCTGCGCCCTGGGGCTGTTCCTGGGGTCCTTCTTCATCTGGGACTTCCAGGTGGAGGGCAACGAGACCGTGCCCACGGAGCGCATCCTCCGGGCTTTGGAGAAAAACGGCGTGAGCCTGGGGACCTTCGGCCTCTCCCTGGACGGGGAGGACATCCGAAATCATGTGCTTCTGGATGTGCCGGAGCTGATTTGGATCGCCGTCAACGTCTCCGGCTGCCGGGCGGAGGTCCAGGTCCGGGAGCGGACGCCGCCCCCGGTGATGGTGGACCGGCGGGAGCCCTGCAATCTGGTGGCCCGGCGGGCGGGGCTGGTGAAAAAGGTGCAAACCATCGGCGGCGTGGCCTGCGTCGTCCCCGGCAGCGCCGTGACGGAGGGCCAGATTCTCGTTTCCGGCGTGGAAGACACGGGCACTGTGGGGGCCCGCGTCCTGGCGGGCCTGGGGAAGGTGGAGGCCCGGACCTGGTACGACCTCACCGTCTCCATGCCCCTGACGGTCCTGGAAAAGCGGTACCTGGGANAGGAGAAGACGGGGTTCTCCCTGATTTTCGGGACCCGGCGAATAAAATTCTTNTCAAACAGTAGCATTGAAGGGGCGGAATATGATAAAATAACCAGCAGGCATCCCTTGAACCTCCTGGGCGTGCCTCTGCCGGTGGNGGTGGAGGTGGAAACATGGCGCTTTTACGAAACCGTCCCCACGCCCCGGACCGCCGCGGAGGCGGAGAAGGCCGCCGAGGCCATCCTCCNNGCCCAGCTNCGCGAGATGNTGGAGCCCTATGGAGAGGTGAAGTCCACCCTCTGCTCCGCCCGGCAGAAGGGGGACGCGCTCCTCGTTACGCTGTCGGCGGAGTGCCTGGAGGAGATTGGGCAGACGGCCNCNATTTATACGGAAGAAGAAACGGGCTGAGGCCCGCGTAAATACGGGAGTGAACGCATTGGAACAGAGAATCAGCATCGAGCGGCTGGAACAGGCCGTGAACCTCTTCGGGTCCTTTGACGAGAACATCCGCCTTTTGGAGCAGGAGTTCTCCGTCACCGTTGTCAACCGGGAGGGCGAGCTCCGGGTGGAGGGCGAGGCGGAGGACGTGTCCCTGGCCTGCAAGGCCATCCAGGCTCTCCTGACCATCTCCAGCCGGGGGGAGCCCATTGCCGAGCAGAATGTCCGGTATGTGATCAGCATGGTCCGGGCGGGGAAGGAGGAGAAAAACGCCGAGCTGACCGGCGACGTTCTCTGCATCTCCGCCAAGGGCCGGCCCATCAAGCCCAAGACCATCGGGCAGAAGGACTACATCGCCTCCGTGCTGAAAAACACGGTGACCATCGGCGTAGGCCCGGCGGGTACGGGAAAGACCTACCTGGCCGTGGCCGCCGCCGTCATGGCCTTCCGGGACAAGCAGGTGANCCGGATTNTNCTCACCCGCCCCGCCGTNGAGGCCGGGGAGCGGCTGGGCTTTTTGCCCGGGGATCTTCAGAGCAAGGTGGACCCCTACCTCCGGCCCCTGTACGACGCCCTTTTCGACATGCTGGGGGCGGAGACCTACCAGANATACCTGGAGCGGGGGAACATCGANGTGGCCCCCNTGGCCTATATGCGGGGAAGAACTCTGGACGACAGCTTCATCATCCTGGACGAGGCCCAGAACACCAGCCGGGAGCAGATGAAGATGTTCCTCACCCGCCTGGGCTTCGGGTCCAAAATCGTCATTACCGGCGACGCNACCCAGATCGACNNNCCCNACGGGAAGACCTCGGGCCTCCGGGAGGCCATGCGGGTCCTCCGCAATGTGGAGGGCATCGGCATCTGCGAGCTGACCAACGCCGACGTGGTGCGGCATGTCATGGTCCAGAGAATTGTCCAGGCCTACGAGGACTATGAGAAGCGGGGGAAGGACCCGGGAAAGGGNCGGCGGAAATGAGGCGGCACTATATTCCTGTCACCGCCGGGGTCCCTGGGGTNAACGACAGCCAGAAAGCCTTTATCCGCAAGGCCATCCGCACGGCCCTGGCGGCGGAGGGCGTGGACTTCCCCTGCGAGGTGGACGTGCTGGTGACAAGCGATGAGGAGATTCACCAGCTGAACCGGGAGGCCCGAAAGGTGGACCGGGCCACGGACGTGCTGAGCTTTCCGGCCTTTGACCTCCGGCCCGGGGAGCTGCCCGGACCCGGGGACGCGGACCCGGGGACGGGCCTGGTGCCCCTGGGGGACATGATGATCTCCCTGGAGCGCGTGGCGGCCCAGGCCAAGGAGTACGGGCACTCGAACCGGCGGGAGCTGGGGTATCTGGTGGTCCACTCGGCGCTGCACCTGCTGGGCTATGACCACCTGGACGAGGGGCCCATGAAAGCGCAGATGCGGGCGAGGGAAGAGGCCATTCTGGCGGAGCNTGGAATTACGGGCTAGACCCGGAGGGGACCGGCCCGGACCGCGGGCCCCNCGGGATTTGAGCGGCACAANNNAAACGGNGCGNCAAGGGCGGCTAACCGAATCCCCCGGTTCCGCATAGACTGAACCGAGGTGATTCAAATGCTGCTGCTGCAAGACGGCGTCCTGGCCTTTCTGTCTGCCGTCGGCCTGACAACCATCGTGTGGGCCGCCGCCGGAGCCCTGCTCCATATGGGCGGGCGCCCGGCCATNCCGGGGCTGCTCCTGGTCCTGNCCCTGAAAGGGGAGGCCCTGGCCATGGAGGCCGACGTCCGGGAGCTCCGCCGGGTTCAGGGGAGCCTGCCGGGGGCCAAAATCGTCCTGGCGGACTGCGGGCTGACCCCCGACGCCCAGGCGCTGGCCCGGTACTTGGCGGACCGGGAGAAAAACGCCGCCCTGGTTTTGCCGGGGGACATCATCGCGGAAATATGAGCCCGCCTGGAGGGCGAAAAGAGAGGATATCCCAAATGGAAGAGCTCATCTGCCGGGAGGGCACGATACATAGCATCATCTTTCAAAACGCCGAAAACGGGTTCACGGTNCTCCGCCTCCTCACCGAGGANGNGGAGGTNGTCACCGTTGTGGGCTGCATCCCCTGCGCCGCCCCCGGCGAGGGCTTGAGCGTCACCGGCACATGGGAGCGCCACCCCCAGCACGGGGAACAGCTCCGGGCGTCGGAGGTGGAGCGGAGACTGCCGGAGGACGAGGCGGAGATGTTCAGCTACCTTTCCTCCGGCGTTTTGAAGGGCGTGGGCCCCGCCACGGCCCGGAACATGGTGGACCGCTTCGGCCTGGAGACTTTCGACGTGCTGGAGACTGCCCCGGAACGGCTGACCACCCTCAAGGGCGTCACCGCCCGGCGGGCCCAGGAGATCGGCGAGGCCTTCCGGCAGCACATGGGCCTGCGGCGGCTGATGGCCTTCCTGGCCCGGTATGAGCTGCCCCNGGTGCTGGCCATGCGCCTGCGGCGGCAGTACGGGGACGCGGCGCTGGAAAAGCTCCGGCAGGACCCCTATCTGCTGGCGGGCGACGAGTGCGGCGTGGCCTTCTCCGTGGCGGACGGGATCGCCATGAGCATGGGCTTTGAGCCCGNCAGCNGGGCCAGGCTCCAGGCGGCGGTGAGCTTTGAGCNGAGCCACAACGAAAACAACGGCCACGTCTTCCTCCCCCGGGGGAAGCTGGTGGCCGCCACGGCCCAGCTCCTCCAGTGCGGGGAGGAGGGCCCGGAGCTGGCCCTGGACGAGCTTATTAGCCGGGGACAGGTGATTCAGGAGCGGGTGGCCAATGTGGACGCCTGTTACCTCCGGCGGCTGTGGGAGGCGGAGCGCACCGCCCAGCTGCGCCTGGAGGCCCTGCTGTCGGCGAAGCCCCAGGGCCGGGTCTCCGCCGGGCGGACGGTGGACGAGCTGGAACGGGCCCAGGGCGTTGCCTATTCCCCCCAGCAGCGCAAGGCCGTGGAGCTGGCGGCCAGGGAAAACGTGCTGATTCTCACCGGCGGCCCCGGCACCGGNNAGACCACCACCGTCCGGGCCATTGCGGCCCTGTTCCGGAAGATGGGCCTGGACGTGGTGCTGGCGGCCCCCACGGGCCGGGCGGCCAAGCGGATGAGCGAGCTTACCGGAACGGAGGCCCAGACGGTCCACCGGCTCCTGGGGATGAGCTGGAACGAGGACGCCCGGCAGGTGACCTTCACCAAGACGGAGAAGGAGCCCCTGGAAGCGAACGCCGTCATTGTGGACGAGACATCTATGGTGGACGTAACCCTGTTCGCGGCGCTGCTCCGGGCCCTGCGGCCCGGGACCCGGCTGGTGCTGGTGGGGGACGCGGACCAGCTGCCCTCCGTGGGGGCGGGGAACGTGTTCTCAGACCTCATCCGCAGCGAACGGGTGGAAACCGTATTCCTTCGGGAGGTCTTCCGCCAGGCGGAGCAGTCCGCCATCATCCGGGCGGCCCACGCCGTGAACCAGGGGAGGGCCCCGGACCTCCAGAGCAACCAGGGGGATTTCTTTTTCCTCTGCCGCCGGGACCCGGAGCGGGCGCTGAACACCCTGGTGGAGCTGTGCAGGACCCGCCTGCCGGAGAACATGGGAATCCCGGCGGCGGAGATCCAGGTGCTGACCCCCACCCGGAAGGGCCCCGCCGGGACGGTGAACCTGAACCGCCTCCTCCAGGAGGCGCTGAACCCCAAAGGGCCGGAGAAGAGGGAGCTTTTGTGGGGCGACCGGCTCTTCCGGGAGGGGGACCGGGTGATGCAGACCCGGAACGACTACGATGTGGTGTGGGAAAAAGAGGACGGAACCGTGGGCACGGGGATGTTCAACGGGGACGTGGGAANGATCGTGAAGATCGACGACTCCGGCGAGTGGCTGGAGCTGGACTTTGACGGCCGCCGGGCGGTCTACGGCGCGGAGCAGCTGAACGAGGTGGACCTGGCCTTCGCCATGACGGTGCATAAANCCCAGGGCAGCGAGNACCNCTGCGTGGTGCTGGCGGCCATGCCCGCGCCCTCCCCCCTGATGGTCCGGGGGGTGCTGTACACGGCTCTGACCCGGGCGAAGGAGCTGCTGGTGGTCGTGGGAGACGACGCGGCGGTCCGGGCCATGGCGGCGAATGATAAGCGGCAGAGGCGGTACTCCGGCCTCCGCTGGCGGCTGGCCAAGGGGGCTGCCGGGAAATAAACGGGAAGGACCGCCCTTGGGCGGTCCTTGCTTTTTGCCGGTAAATGTGATAAAGTGTCGGATAAGAAGGCACTGCGCAAAAAGGCGGGCGGTTGGTCACACCCTCGGAAAGGGGGTGAGGCCGTATGCGAATCACGTTACATATCGGGTCTTTTACGATCACGATAATCGTGAAAAGCAGAAACCGTCACTCTGCCAAGTGACGGTTTCAAAGATGCTTTTGATTCCTAAACTTGTATGAGCTAACCGCTTACTGCGGTGCCTTCTTATACTCATTATAGCGAAGCCTCTGGCTTCTGTCAAGTCCCTTGCAATTGGTCGGAAAATGTGATAAGGTGTCGGATAAGAAGGCACTGCGCAAAAAGGCGGGCGGTTGGTCACACCCTCGGAAAGGGGGTGAGAAAATGCCGATTACATTGACGTTCCATATCCTGTATTGGACGGTAACGATCAAGGTAAAAAGCGGAAACCGCCACTCGGGCAAGTGACGGTTTCAAGGCTTAGCTTTGTTTCTCGCTAACGAACCTGGGCTAACCGCCGGTCGCGGTGCCTTCTTATGCTTATTATAGGCCATGGAGATATTTTTGTCAAGCACGAATATCTGAAAATCAGATAAAATTCCGTATCGGATTTCTAGATACATATACTCATACTTGGTGATAAGCATGAGAACAGAAATTTTAAGGAAACGCTGATTTAATTCCCCGAAATGATAGAAGATGTGATAAAATAAGGGAAAGGGGGCACGGGGTATGAA